>NZ_JAOTID010000010.1 GCF_026163695.1 Shumkonia mesophila
TGAGCGAGCTCAAACAGGGCATCGAAAACATCCAGAAAATCGAAGATTCCGCCCCCATGCTCTCCCAACTCGACTAGCGCCCACGGCATCGGAGGGGCGAATGGCACCTACAAAAAAAGCGGGGGAAATACAGGGTTGGCTGGAGTTCGGCGAAGATTTTGCGGGTCCCGCCGAAGGGCGAGAGGCGCGGCGTCGTGGCCGCAAGCCTTCCGACCCAGAGACGCCGGATACCGATAGTTCCCGGGACGAGGCGCACGCCTTCAATACCGAACTCCTGCGCTCGCTGCTGATGTCGACAGGCGAGGGCATCTATGGGATCGACCTGGCGGGAAGGTGCACGTTCTGCAACCCGTCGGCGGTTCGCCTGCTGGGATTTTCCGATGCCGCGGAACTGGTCGGAAAGCAGATCCACGATCTCATCCACAGCCGTCGCGCCGATGGCAGCCCCCGCGATCCCGACGATTGCCGCATTCTCCAGGGCATGCGGGAACGGCAAGGCATCCACGTCGACGACGAGGTGTTCTGGCGATGCGACGGCCAACCCATCCCGGTCGAATATCGGTCCCAGCCGGTCTTTCGTAACGGCGCGGTCGTCGGCGCCGTCGTCAGCTTCGCCGACATCGCGGAACGCAAGCGCGCCGAGGAAGCGATGCGGGCCAGCGAAGAGAGGTTCCGCAGCATCTTCGAGCAGACCTCCGTTGGTATGGCCATCTTCAATCCGGACGGCCGCTATCTGACGGTGAACCGGGCCTTTCGGGAAATGCTCGGCTATACCGAGGAAGAGCTTCTCCTGCGGAAGTACGACGAGATCACCTTCGAGGACGACCGCAAGGCCAGCCGCGAAAGGAACCGCCGCGTCCGTGCCGGCAAGCTCGACCGCTTCGAGGTCGAGAAGCGCTATGTGCGCAAGGACGGCCGCGTCATCTGGGTAGTCTTGAGCGCCTCGACCATTCGCGACGCCGACGGCGTGCCGATTTTCAATATCCGCCAGATTCAGGACATTACGGAGCGCAAACAGGCGGTCGAAGCCGTCCGCGACAGCGAGGCGCGCTTCCGGGCGGTGATCGACAACTCGCCGGCGGCGGTTTGTTTGCGGAGCGTCGACGGGCGCTATGTGCTGTTCAACCGTGAATTCGAGAAGAGACATGGCGTGCGCCTGGAAGAGGCGGTGGGCAAGCACGCCGACGACATGGCCCAGCCGGAGGTTGCGCGGGCCATTTCCCTGAACGACGAGGTGGTGCTCGATACCGCGATGCCCTGCGAGTACGAGGTGGAGTTTCCCGACCAGCACAACGTCATGCGCACGGGATTCACCAACAAGTTTCCCATTTTCGGCTCGATGGGCGAGGTGGTGGGCATCGGCTCCATCTGCGCGGACATGACCGACCACAAGCAGATGGAAGAAAAGCTTCGCCACGCCCAGAAGCTGGAAGCGGTCGGTCAATTGACCGGCGGCGTTGCCCATGACTTCAACAATATCCTCGCGGTCATCCTGACCAACCTCGAATTCCTCGAGGAGGATCTGGCCGGCAACGAATCGCATCGCGAAATCATCTCGGAAGCCATCCGGGCCGTCCACCGGGGCGCCAAGCTGACGGAGCGCCTGTTGGCTTTCTCGCGCAAGCAGCCGCTCAATCCGAAAACGCTGGATTTGGTCAGCGTGCTTTCGGACATGGTCGAACTGCTGCGCCGCACGCTGGGGGAAACCATCACCGTGCAGACGGCCTTCCCCGGCGACCTGTGCCCGGTCTTCGTCGATCGCAATCAGTTCGAGAACGCCATCCTCAATCTCGCCGTCAATGCCCGCGACGCCATGAAACAGCGAGGCGGCAAACTGGAAATTCTTTGCACCAACCGGAAGATCGTCCATCGGGCCTCGGGGCGCATCAACGAGATGCCGTCCGGCCAGTACGTATGCGTCGAGATCAGGGATAACGGCGACGGCATGACGCCCGAGGTGATCGAGCGCGCTTTCGAACCGTTTTTCACCACCAAGAAGACGGGGGAGGGCAGCGGCCTCGGTCTCAGCATGGTCTACGGTTTCGCCAACCAGTCCGGCGGCGCCGTGACCATTTCCAGCGTGGTGGGGATGGGCACCTCGGTCAAGCTCTTCCTTCCGGCCGTTCCCCCCGGCAGCCGCGTGGCGGCTGCCGAGGCGGATTCGGCGGATGATCCCGGCGCGGCGGGGCTGCCGCGCGGCAGCGAGACCATCCTGGTGGTCGAGGATGACGTCGACGTCGGTTCCTCGGCGCAGCGCACGCTGGCCAGTCTCGGCTATCAGGTGTTCTGGGCATCGGACGCCCGCGGCGCCCTCGAGGTCCTGCAGGGCGACCAGCGTATCGACCTGTTGTTTTCCGACGTCATCATGCCCGGCGGCATCGACGGCCGCGAACTCGCCGAAGAGGCGCGCAAACTGCTGCCCGAGTTGAAGATCATCCTGACCTCGGGGTATGCCGCCGGAAAGCTCAACCTGATCGAGCTCGACGCCATCGGTATCGGCTTCATTTCCAAGCCCTACACCCGCCGGACGCTGGCGGAAGCCGTACGCTCGACGCTGGGGGATGCCGACAACGCCGGCTGAGTTGCCGCCGGCGCCAAGTGCCGTCCAAATTCCGCCCCATTGTCGCCCCAAAGCGATCACGAATGGCCCCTACGGTTCAGTGGCCGGCGGGAGTCGCCGACTTTTTTTCCTTCAAGGAGTCCATCGATGTCGTTATCGCGAATGTCCATCGGTCTGGCCGGGGCCGTTCTTCTGCTTGCCTCCACTGGGGTTGCCGTCGCCGAGACCGTCTCGACGCGTCCCGACCTGATGGCGCTTTTCAAGGCCGAGGGCGTGACCGGAACTTTCGTTTTGTTGGATGTCGCCGAGGAGCGCATGACCATCGTCAACGACAAGCGCGCCGAGCGCCGTTATACGCCCGCCTCGACCTTCAAGATCGCCAACAGCCTGATTGCGTTGGACACCGGCGCGGTGACCGATGTCGACGAAGTCATTCCGTACGGCGGCAAGCCGCAAATGGTCAAGGCGTGGGAACGCGACATGTCCCTGCGCGAGGCCATCGCCGTTTCCAACGTCGCGGTCTATCAGGAAGTCGCGCGTCGCGTCGGGCTCGCGCGGATGACCGCGATGTTGGAACAGTTGGGCTATGGCGATTGCAATCCAGGTCCGGTGGTCGACCGTTTCTGGCTGGACGGCCCGCTGGCGATCAGTGCCATAGAGCAAACCCGCTTTGTTGCCGCCCTTGCCACGAACACCCTGCAACTGTCGGCGCGCAGTCAGGCTCTGGTGCGCGAAATCATGCCTTTCGAGGAGATCGGCGGCGCCCGTCTTTACGGCAAGACGGGATGGCTTTTCGGAAAAAACCCGCAGCTCGGCTGGTACACCGGCTGGGTCGAACGGGACGGCGCAATTCGCGCCTTCGCCCTCAACATCGACATGACGGGCTCCGAGCAGGCCAAACTGCGCATTCCGCTCGCCAAGGCTTTTCTGGGAAAACTCGGAGCGCTGTAAGCCGAGAGCCGCCCGAATGACGAACCCCTCGGCGCCGTCCGGTGCCGAGGGGTTCGTCATTTCGTCAGCGGTGCCGACGCGTCACGGTGTCTTGTCGGTAAACGGCCGGCGGGTCAGGAAGTCGAAGTCGCACCCCTCGTCGGCCTGCTGGACGTGGTCGAGGAACAGCTTGCGATAGCCCCGCAAGCTGTCGTCCGCCGGCCGGGCCGGCAGCCGTTCGCGGCGCTTGTCCAGTTCCTCGTCAGAAACCAACAGGTCCAGGCTGCGCGCTTCGACGTCCAGGCGGATCTGATCGCCGGTGCACACCAGCGCCAAGGGGCCGCCCGCCGCCGCTTCGGGGCAGATATGAAGGACGATGGAGCCGAAGGCGGTACCGCTCATCCGGGCGTCGGACATGCGGAGCATGTCCTTGACGCCTTTCTCGGCCAGCTTCCTCGGGATCGGAATGTAGCCGGCCTCGGGCATGCCCGGGGCGCCGATGGGCCCGGCGTTGCGCATGACCAGAATGTCGTCCGCTCCGACGTCGAGCGCCGGATCGTCGATCTTGTTGGTCATGTCTTCGATGTTTTCGAAGACGACGGCCCGCCCGGTGAACTTCTGGAACTTGGCGCCGGCCGCGGACTGCTTGAAGATGGCACCGCGCGGCGCCAGGTTGCCGCGCAGCACGGCGATGCCGCCGCTGGCGCTGAGCGGCTTGTCGATCGGCCGGATGATCTGTTGCGTCCAGGGCTTCGGCGCGGCGTCGATCTCCTCGCCCAGCGTGCGGCCGGAAACGGTCATGCAGTCGAGGTTCAGCAGGTGCTTGATCTCGCGCAGCACGACGCGCAACCCGCCGGCCTTGTGGAAGTCGTCCATGTAGCCGACGCCCGAGGGCTTGAGGTCGACCAGCACAGGCGTCTCGCGGCCCATGCGGTCGAAGGCGTCGAGGTCGACCTTGATGCCAAGCCGGCCGGCCACCGCCGTCATGTGGACGATGCCGTTGGTCGAGCCGCCGATCGCCATGAGGATTCGCAGAGAGTTGGCGATCGATTTGGGGGTGATGATCTTGTCGGGCGTCAGGCCTTCGGCCGCCATCTGGACGGCGCGCCGTCCAGCCTCCTCGGCGTGACGCATGCGGTCGGCGTTGACCGCCGGGATGGTGGCGCCGCCGGGCAGCATCATGCCCAACGCCTCGGTCATGCAGGCCATCGTGCTGGCCGTTCCCATGACGCCGCAGAAGCCGACCGAGGGGACCAACTCGCCGCTGATCTCGTTGATCTCGTCCTTGTCGATCTGTCCGGCCCGGTGCATGCCCCACAGCCGCCGGCAGTCGGTGCAGGCGCCGATCCGTTCGGCGCCGTGGGTACCGCTCAGCATCGGACCGCTGACGACGACGATGGCCGGCAGGTTGGCGCTGGCGGCGGCCATCAGCTGGGCCGGTACGGTTTTGTCGCAGCCGCCGATGAGGATCACCGCGTCCATCGGCTGGGCGCGGATCATTTCCTCGGTGTCCATCGCCATCAGGTTGCGCAGGAACATGCTGGTCGGGTGGGCGAAGGATTCGTGCAGCGAGATGGTGGGGAAGTCGACGGGAAGGCCGCCGGCCAGCATGACGCCGCGTTTGATCGCCTTCATCAGTTCCGGCACGTTGCCGTGGCAGGCGTTGTAGCCGCTATACGTGTTGGCGATGCCGATTACCGGCAGTTCGAGGGCGGCGTCCGAATATCCCATCGCCTTGATGAAGGCCTTGCGGAGGAAGAGGGAGAATTCAGAGTCGCCATAGCTGGTCAGACCCTTGCGCATGCCTTTGTTGGTCGGCTTTTTCATGGCTGTTTCCTCGTCGCAGGCTCTCGGCGCCCCGGTGATGTGATTTACGGAAGCGCCGGCGGAAGGCTAGGTTCCGTGCCTGCGCTACAGGCCCTTAGGACAGACCAAAAACGCCATGACGTCAACAAAATTGTTGACAATTTTGATGGCGCCAAGGATGGTTTATCGCGGTGCCGAGGGACCTCCGGGCACCGGAGTTTCGGCGATCGAGGAGACTGGCGGATGGCGTCTGAGCGGGACGGCCGGTGCCCGCCCTCTTTTGTCGCGTGCGAGATATGGATAAAGTGTCCCGCCACAACAAAGACCCCGCCGGTCTTGGCACCGGCGGAATGATGAGGAAAAGAATGATGGAACGGAAAAGATTCCAAGGCGTACTGGTCCCGGCCCTGACCCCTTTCAAGGCTGATTTGAGCCCCGACAAAGAAAGGTTCGTCAAGCATTGCCGCTGGCTGTTCGACCAGGGCGTGGACGGCCTGGCCCCGTTCGGGACGACCAGCGAAGCGAATTCGATGTCGGCCGAAGAGCGGATGGAACTGCTGGAAGCGATGATCGAGGGTGGGGTCCCCGCGGCGAAGCTGATGCCGGGAACCGGCACCTGCAACATCACCGAAAGCCTGAAGCTGACCAAGCACGCGGCGTCGCTCAAATGCGGCGGCGTCCTCATGCTGCCGCCCTTCTATTACAAGGGGATGTCGGACCAGGGGTTGTTCAACGCCTTCTCCGAGGTATTCCAGCGGGTCGGCGATTCCAGCCTGCAGGTTTACCTCTATCACATCCCGCCGCAGACCGGCGTGCCGATCTCGCTCAAGCTGATCGAGATGCTGGTCAAGGCCTATCCGAACACCGTGGTCGGCCTCAAGGACAGTGGCGGTGATTGGAACAATACGGCGGCCATTCTGTCGAACTTCCCCGGCTTCACCGTGTTCCCCGGTTCCGAGGTGTTCCTGCTGCAGGGTATGCGGGCCGGCGGCGCCGGCTGCATCACTGCCACCGGCAATGCCAATCCGGCGGGCATCCGCGAAGTTTTCGCCAAGTGGAAGACGGATCAGGCTGACGACCTGCAGAACCGGATCACCGAGGTTCGCAAGACGATCCAGGCCTATCCGATGATTCCGGCGTTGAAGCAGATGGTGGCGCATTTCTTCAAGGCGCCGGGTTGGGAGCAGGTGCGCCCGCCGATGGTCAAGTTGGACGACGCGCGGACGGCCAGTCTTCTTGCCGACCTGAAGAAAGTCGACTTCAAGATGGCCTAGGTGCCGCGAAAGGCCGGTTTGCGGCGGCCGGAAATCGGCCTTCGGAAGTCGGCCTTCGCCGGTGGGCCATCGAAGCGTGTTCCGCGGGTCGGACTGGACAGGGCATCGCCCGGAAATTCGGTCCGGCCCGCGGGTTCTTTGGAGGCGCCGCGACCAGGTATGCGGCAATGGCCGGGGGCCATCGGGGATGCTAGGAACCGTCGAAGCGCTGACGCTGGTCGTCGAACAGCTGGAAGAGGACATCGTTTTCGGACGGTTGCGGCCTCGCGAGCGGCTGGTCGAGGAGGAACTCGTCGAGCGCTTCGGGGTCAAGCGGCACATCATTCGCCAGGCGCTTCTCGAGCTGGAACGCATTGGCATCGTGGTGCGTTTGCGCGGCAAGGGCGCGCGGGTGTGCGAATTCACGCCCCACGAGGTGGAGCAGCTCTACTCCATCCGCGAACTGCTGGAACTCAAGGCGGCCAGCATGATTCCGCTGCCCGCCGACAAGGAATTGATCAGGGAACTGACGGCCATCCACCGCTCGCACGCCAAGGCGGTCGAGGTGGGGGACCTGAAAACCATATACCGCTCGAATATCCGCTTCCATCAGGTCCTTTTCGCGGCCTGCGGCAATCCCTATCTGGCGGAAGCCATCAATCTTTTCGCCATGAAGTCGAACGTCATCCGTTTCTACGTGGGCCGCGATCCCCGGATGTTCGCGGGATCGCGCGACCAGCACGAGCGAATGATCGAGGCGCTGAAGGCCGGTTCCCGCGAGGATCTGATCGAACTTTGCGTCAGCCATCTTCAGCCCTCGCCGAAGGCCTACATCGAGGCCTACAGGGCGCTGTTCGGGGAAGTTTGAACCCCGCTATGGGCCGCGAGGCCGATCGGGACAGGGAGACGAGCCCATGCCGTTCATCCACATCAGACTGCTTGAGGGCGTTTCCGCCGAGAAGAAGGCGGAGGTCATCCGCAAGGTGACCGACATCATGGTCGACACGCTGGGCAAGAATCCCGCCACCACCATGGTGGTGATCGACGACGTACCGACCGATAACTGGGGAATCGCCGGGCAGTCGGTGACCCAGATCCGCAAGGCCGCGAAGACCTGACGGCGCCGGCGCCCGTCGGGGGAACCGGATTGCCCCTTCGCTGGCTCGGCGATCCTTCCCGTCTGCCGGCCGTGGCGGGGGCCTATGTTCTGTGCCTGGAACTGGCCGAACCGGTCCGGCTGCCGCCGCGGCGGTTCGCTGGCGTGCTGCCCGCCGGACGCTATCTGTATTTCGGCAGCGCCCGGGGACCGGGCGGCATTCGCGGCCGATGCGTCCGCCATTTCCGGCGACCCAAGAAAAGCCATTGGCATGTGGACTGGCTGACGGATGTAGCCGCTCGCATGACCGTGGCGGCTTTTCCCGGCCTCGGCGAATGCGATCTCGTCACCTGGACACGGCAAGCAGGCGGGACGGCCATCTCCATACCGGTTCCCGGGTTCGGCAGCACCGACTGCCGCCGCTGCGCGGCCCATCTGCTGGTCTTGACGGGCGAACTTCCGGCCGGCTTCTTCGACGGCCTTTACCAGTAGCGAAGTCCGTTGCGGTACATGGCGGCGACGTCATCCTTGGTGACGTTGCAGGGGGCCAGCACGACGAGGCGCGGCTGGTTGTAGCCACGCTCGACCAAATCCGGGATGTCGGCCTCGGTGAAGCCCAGCGCGCCGGTGCCGTTGGGCAGGCCGGTCTGGCGCATCATCTCGATCAGCCGGCCGGCCAGCAGTTCGCCGCCATGTTCGGGCGCGGCGTTGCGCGTGTCGGCGCCCAGCGCCTCGGCCGCTGCCAGGTGGCGCTCCGGCGCGGCGGCGGCGGTGAAGCGGAACGCGGTCGGCGCGTTGAGAACGACGGCGATGCCGTGCGGCACCATCGGAGCGGCCTTCTCGTAGCCGGCGGCCCGCCAGGTATGGCACAGCCCGGCGACGCCGTAGGACATGGCGTGCGGCAGATGGACCCCGGCGTTGCCGAACGACAGGCCGGCCATGGTGGCGGCCAGCATCAGCATGTGCCGGGCCTCGTGGTCGTCGGCGTTCTCGACGGCGCGCACCAGGTATTTGCCGCCCAGGCGGATGGCCTCCAGACTGCCGACGTCGCTGTAGGGATTGGCACCCTGGAACACCGGCCGCTGGTCCGGCGATTTTGGCCGGGACCGCGTGGTGTAGGGGCGGGCGGTGTAGGATTCGATGGCGTGGGTCAGCACGTCGAAGCCGGTCGAGGCGACGACGCCGGCGGGCAGTGTGCGCGTCGTGGTCGGGTCGACGAGCGCCAGCGTCGGCTTCAGCATGCGGTTCGAGATGGCCGTCTTCACCTTGAGCGCGGTGATGTCCATGACCGCAGTGCTGGTCGTCTCGCTGCCGGTCCCCGAGGTGGTGGGGCAGGCGATGTGCGGCTTCAGCGGCCCGGGGACGGCGCGGAACTCGCCGTAGGGCAGGTTGACATAGGCCAGGAAGTCGGCCGGGTGGGTGGCATACAGGTTGGCCGCCTTGGCGGTGTCCATGGTCGAGCCGCCGCCCAGCGACACGAAGCCGTCGAACTTGCCGTCGCGGGCGAAATCGGCGGCGGCGAGGAACGAGGTGTCGGTGGGTTCGACGGCGATCTCATCGTAGACGACGGCGTCGATTCCGGCCCTTTTCAGTGACGCCGTGGCGACCTCGGCGGGCGCGGTGTCGGCGACCTCCGGGTCGATGAACAGCGCCACCCGCTTGAGGCCCTGCGCGCGGGCGTCGTCGCCCAGTTCGGCCAGCACGCCGGCGCCGAACTTCATGGCGGCGGCCGATACCGCAAAGGCATAGTCGCCACCCTCGGTGGCGGCGTAATAAACCGGTTTTTCCATCGCGAGCTCCCGTTCCTGTTGTGCGGCCCTCCCTCGGCCATGCCATTGCGCGGTTTTCGCGCTCGTTTTTTTTCCAGTCTAGCGCCGCACCGGGCCGAAGGGCAGACGCTGTTTGTGCCGTCAGACCGTGAGCACGATCTTTCCGACATGGCCGCCGCTCTCCATCAGGCGATGGGCGTCGGCCGCCCGGGCCAGGGGAAAGGCGGCGTGAATCAATGGCCGGATGGAGCCGGCCTCGATCAGCGGCCAGATGCGGGTCCTGAGCTGGCGGGCTACCTCGGCCTTGAACTCGGCGCTGCGCGGCCGCAGCGTCGAGCCGGTCAGCGTCAGGCGCTTCAGCATCACCGCCATCAGGTTGACCTCGACGGTAGAGCCCTTGTCGAAGGCGATGTGGACCATCCGTCCGTCGGTGGCTAGGGCCTTGATGTTGCGGGCCACATATTCGCCGCCGATCATGTCGAGGATGACGTCGATGCCGCCGCCTGGCGCCTCGGCGCGCACCACCTCGACGAAGTCTTCGGTCTTGTAGTTGATGGCGCGATCGGCTCCCAGTTGCCGGCACACGTCGCACTTCTCCGGCGACGACGCGGTGGCGAACACGCGCGCCCCCAGGGCCTTGGCGATCTGAATGGCGGCGCTGCCGATGCCGCCGGCGCCGCCGTGCACCAGAAAGCTTTCGCCTTCGCGCAATCCGGCCCGCATGGCGACGTTGTTCCAGACGGTGAAGAAGGTCTCGGGCAGGGCCGCCGCCTCGACCATCGAAAGTCCCTTCGGTACAGGCAGGCACTGGCCGGCGGGAACCGGGCAATACTCGGCATACCCGCCGCCGTTGACCAGCGCGCACACGGCGTCGCCTTCCTTCCATTCGGCCACCCCGGCCCCCCGCGCGGCGACCGTGCCGGCCACTTCCAGGCCGGGCAGATCGGTGGCGCCCTTCGGCGGTGGATAAAGGCCCTGCCGCTGTTTGAGGTCGGGTCCATTGACGCCGGCGGCGGCGACCCGCACCAATACCTCGCCGGGCCCCGGAGCCGGACGCGGACGGGTGACCGCTTTCAGAACCTCGGGCGGCCCCGGCTGGGAGATCTCGACGGCGGTCATGGTTTCCGGGAGCGTTTCGGGCATCGTTTTTTCTTCTCCTGCGCGACACCTTTCCGGCGACCCGTTTGGGAGCCCGGGAATCGGTGCCGAAATACGATCCGGAATTGTATCTCTATCGGACCGAAACGACAAAGCGGTGGCGGGGAGAAAGCGAATCGGCCCCTGCGACCGGGGAAATCGCACGCTCCGCTGACGGGCATGGCCAAAGACTTATCAGCGTTTCGCGCGCATTTGCCAAGTGATTCCTAAATCGATAGGCGAAATTATTATATTAGATAGTTATAATAAAAAATGAAATTGCTCATAAAGAGACCGTGTGTTTTTGATCAAAAGAGACCGTAAACGTGACAATGATGTACTATAACTTATTATAATAAACGTTTGGATAGTTTGTATCGTCATTATATTCTGCATATTGGCGCGCTTATTTGTCATTTTTGTTGATAACGGTTTTCATGGCGGGAAAAAAACGTTTACTATGCACTTCTCCTGTACTAAACAAATGGTCAATGCCACCAATAAGGCATGGACGACAGGACAGGGCAAATGCGCGGGGGAAAATGACCGCCAAAATGACCGCCAAACAATCGCCGCTTCAGAAGGCTTCCATCATCGATGTGCAGACCCTCGATGATTTGATCAGCGCGCTGGCCGCCGCGGGGTATCAGGTTGTCGGCCCTCGCAAGCAGGACGACGCCATCGTCTACGACACGCTGCGATCGGCCGGTGATCTTCCCGTCGGATACGCCGACGAACAGGACGGCGGAAAGTACCGGCTGGTGAAGGGGCGCGACGGCGTCTATTTCGACTATGTCGTCGGGCCGCAAAGCTGGAAGCGTTTTCTGTTCCCGCCGCACCAGAAGATCTGTCAGATGCGCAAGCAGGGAAAGGCATTCCGCATCGTCGAGGAAGCGGCCGAACCGCCGCGCTACGCCTTTTTCGGCGTGCGGGCGTGCGAGATCGCGGCGATGCGGGTTCAGGACAAGGTCTTCGATAACGGCACGTTTGCCGATCCCGGCTATCTCAGCAAACGCAACGCGGCGTTCATTGTCGCGGTCAACTGCGGGCGGGCCGGCGGCACCTGTTTCTGCGCGTCGATGAACACCGGTCCGCGGGCCCAGGGCGGCTTCGACCTGGCGCTGACCGAGATCGTCGAGAAGAAGCGCCATGTCTTCATGGTCGAGGCCGGATCGGCGCGTGGCAGCGAGATCCTGGCCAAGATTCCCTGCCGCGCCGCCACCGGCGAGGATGCGGCGGCGGCTCTGGCGGCGACCGACAAGGCGGTCAAGAGCATGGGCCGCCAGATGGTCGATGATGTCGGGCCACTGCTGAAGCGCAATCTGGAACACGGCCGCTGGAACGAGGTCGCCAAGCGCTGCCTCACGTGCGCCAACTGCACGATGGTGTGCCCCACTTGCTTCTGTTCGACCGTCGAGGACGTGACCGACCTCAGCGGGTCGAATGCCGAGCGGTGGCGGCGCTGGGATTCCTGCTTCACCATGGACTTCAGCTACATCCACGGCGGCAGCGTGCGGCGCGAAACCTCGTCGCGCTATCGGCAGTGGATGACCCACAAGCTGTCGTCCTGGTTCGAGCAGTTCGGCACGTCGGGCTGCGTCGGCTGCGGACGATGCATCACGTGGTGCCCGGTGGGGATCGATATCACCGAGGAAGCCCGGGCAATTTGGGAGAGCGAAGGGAGACGGTAAAAATGGTCCAGGAAATTGGGCTCGATCAACTGATCCGCGAACATCCCTTCTTCGAAGGGCTGGACAACGCCACCCTCGAATTGATCGCCGGCTGCGCGGCCAACGAACGCTTCGACGCCGGGCAGTACGTCTTCCGTGAGGGACAGCCGGCCGACAAGTTCTATATGGTCCGCCACGGTTCGGTGGCCCTAGAGGTGCGGGCCCCGGGCCGCGATTCCATCGTGTTGCAAACCTGCGACGACGGCGACGTCATGGGTTGGTCCTGGCTGGTGCCGCCGTTCCGCTGGAAATGGGATGCGAGGGCGACCCGGCTCAGCCGCCTGGTCAGCTTCGACGCTATCTGCCTGCGCGGCAAGCTCGATGCCGATCCGGCGCTGGGCTATGCCATGTACAAGCGGTTCGTCAGGGTCATCGCCGAGCGTCTGGCCCACGCCCGCCTGCAAATGCTCGATCTCTACGGCGCTGGGAAAGACTAGATGAACGAGATGACCGCATTGAAGGACCCGATGGTTCCGGCGCCGTTCCGGATCGAGCGGGTTCGCAAGGAACTGAGCGATACCTTCACCATCGATTTGGTTTCGGCCGAACGCCGCCGGCCCCTCTCGTTCCTGCCCGGCCAGTTCAACATGCTCTATGTGTTCGGCGTCGGCGAGATCCCGATCAGCATCAGCGGTGATCCGGCCGACCCCGAAACTGTTGTCCACACCACGCGGGCCGTCGGGTCCGTGACCAATGCCATGTGGAAGCTGGGGGTCGGCCAGACCATCGGGGTGCGGGGGCCGTTCGGCACGTCGTGGCCGGTCGAGAAGGCCGAGGGGTGCGACGTCGTCATCGTCACCGGCGGCATCGGCTTGGCGCCCCTGCGCCCGGCCATCTATCAGATCATGGCCAATCGGGCAGCCTACGGGAACGTCTGCATCCTTTACGGAGCGCGCACGCCCGAGGACATCCTGTTCCGTAAGGAGCTGGAGAAATGGCGCGGCCAGTTCGACCTGCAGGTCGACGTTACGGTGGATTACGCGACCGGACGCTGGGCCGGCCGTGTCGGCGTCGTCACCAAGTTGATCAGCCGCGGCGGCTTTGATCCCCATCAGACGGTGGCGCTGGTCTGCGGGCCCGAGATCATGATGCGCTTCGCCGTCGAGGCATTGGCCGAGCGCGGTGTTCCCAATGAGCGGATCTACGTTTCGCTGGAACGCAACATGAAGTGCGGAATCGGGTTCTGCGGTCATTGCCAGTTGGGTGGGGACTTCGTCTGCAAGGACGGCCCGGTGTTCGGCTTCGACAAGATTGCCCACAAGTTCGCGATTCAGGAACTTTGATCATGGCGGCACCAAGCAAACCCAAACTCGCGGTATGGAAGTTTTCCTCCTGCGATGGCTGCCAGCTGCAATTGCTGAGCTGCGAGGACGAACTTCTGGCGGTCGCCGGCGCGGTCGACATCGCCTATTTCCTGGAGGCCACGCGGGCCGAAATCCGCGGCCCCTATGACGTGTCGCTGGTCGAGGGATCGGTCACCACGCCGGAGGAAGCCGAACGCATCCGCAAGGTGCGCCGGCAGTCCAAGCTGCTGATCACCATCGGCGCCTGCGCGACGGCCGGCGGTATCCAGGCCCTCAAGAACTTCAAGGACGTCGACGGCTTCATCCGCTCCGTCTATGCCCACCCGGAGTACGTCGAGACGCTGGCCACCTCGACCGCCATCCGCGACCACGTCGACGTCGACTTCGAACTGCGCGGCTGTCCGATCAACAAGGTGCAGTTGCTCGAAGTCCTGAACGCCCTGCTGAATGACCGCAAGCCCAACATCCCGCCGCACAGCCAGTGTATCGAATGCAAGCTGGCCGGCACCGTCTGCGTGATGGTGGCGCACGGCACGCCGTGCCTGGGGCCGGTGACCCAGGCGGGGTGCGGCAACCTGTGCCCCTCGTTCCGGCGCGGGTGCTACGGCTGCTTCGGGCCCAAGCAGACGACGAACACCGAAAGCCTCGCCAAGCGGTTCGCCACCCTCGATATGGACGACCGCTCGATCAAGCATTTCTTCCGGTCCTTCAATGCCAACGCGGCGGCCTTCCGGCGGGAGAGCGAGACCCATGAGTAAAAGAACGCTGAAAAGCACGTCGACGGTCAAGCCGGGCGCCCGGGGCAAGGCTGGCGGCCGGGCCAAGGCGCCGATCCAAGCGGTGTCCCGCAACATCAAGGTCGACGCCTTGGCGCGCGTCGAGGGGGAAGGGGCGCTTTACGTCCGGGTGAAGGACGACGTCATCGAGGACATCAAGTTCCGCATCTTCGAGCCGCCGCGCTTCTTCGAGGCCTTTCTCCGCGGCCGGATTTATAGCGACGCTCCCGACATCACGGCGCGCATCTGCGGGATTTGCCCGATCGCCTACCAGATGGGGGCCAGCCAGGCCATGGAGCAGGCGCTGGGCGTCACCGTCACCGGGCCGCTGCGCGACCTGCGCCGGCTCATCTATTGCGGCGAGTGGATCGAAAGTCACGTGCTGCATGCCGCCATGCTGCACGCCCCCGACTTCCTGGGGCTGCAGGACGCGCTGCAACTGGCCAAGGACGATCCCGAGATCGTCGAGACCGCGCTCAAGCTCAAGAAGCTCGGCAACACCATCATCGAGGTCATCGGCGGCCGGGCGGCCCATCCGATCAACCTCAAGGTTGGCGGCTTCTACCGGGCGCCGCGCAAGGAAAAGATCCGCGAGCTGATCGAGCCCCTGAAATGGGCCATCGACGCCGCCATCGGCGTGGCCAAGGTGTTCGGCGGCTTCGAGTTTCCCGATTACGAGGACGACTATACCTGCGTATCGCTGCGCCATCCTGACGAATACGCCATTCACGAGGGGCGGATCGTTTCCAACCGGGGGCTCGACATTCCGGTCGCCGACTTCCACAAGCACTTCAAGGAAGAGCACGTGCGCCATTCGAACGCATTGCACGGCATGATGATGGACGGCACCGTCTATCTGACGGGGCCGAACGCCCGCTACAACAACAATTACGCGCAGCTTTCCAAGCTGGCCAAGCGGGTCGCCAAGGACATCGGCCTCGGCAAGACCTGCAACAACCTCTACCAGAGCATCCTGGTACGCATGGTCGAGACCGTCTACGCCTGCGAGGAGGCCATCCGGCTGGCCGAGGCCTACGAGGAGCCCGACGAGTCGTGCGTGGCGGTGACGCCGCGCCGCGGCGTCGGCGCCGGTTGCACCGAGGCGCCGCGCGGCATCTGCTTCCACCGCTACGAACTGGACGACGAGGGACGCATCGTCGCCGCGCGCATCCAGGCCCCGACATCGCAGAACCAGCCGCAGATCGAGCGCGACCTGCGGGGCGTCGTGGGGGCCAATTTGCGTCTTTCGGACGAAGACCTGAAGTGGCGGTGCGAGCAGACGATCCGCAACTACGACCCGTGCATTTCGTGCGCCACGCACTTCCTCAAGTTCACCATCGATCGGGAGTAGGGGTGGCAGGCACGGGCATTCTCGTTCTCGGCATTGGCAACCGCTTCCGGCACGACGATGGCGTCGGGCCGGTGATTGCCGAGCGCCTGGAGGCCAGCGGCATTGCAACCCGGGTGGAGAGCGGCGAGGGGGCCGAGCTGATGGAGGCCTGGCAGGGCTTTCCCCACGTCGTGCTGGTGGACGCGGCCTCCTCGGGCGCGGCGGCGGGAACCCTCCATCGCTTCGAGGCGGCCGAAACCCGGCTGCCGACCGGCCTGTTTCACTATTCCAGCCATCTCTTTTCGGTCGCCGAGGCGATCGAAATGGCGCGCATCCTGGGCCGTCTGCCCGGCCGGATGACGGTCTATGGCATCGAGGGGCGCGATTTTTCCTATGGCGAGGGGCTGTCGGTCGAGGTGGCGGCGGCGGCCGACGTCGCGGAAGCCGAAATCCGTGCCCTCGTGGCGGCCGGGCGCGGCTGAAAAATCTGCTTGCATTTTTGAGCCAGGAGTTCTTTTTTCGCCCCGTCGCGGCCATCTTGGCCGGATTGGAATAAATTCTATTCTCAGAATAATGCGTGAATTCTCCTGGCAAATGTCCGATGATGGATGCATGGAAATCTTCCCGCGGATCGATGACGGTCCGGGAAGCTTGTGGTTCGCGTTCGTTCCGGCGGCGATTGCCGGCCGGTGCCGGTGAGTGAAGGGGGCGGACGTGCACGAGATGTCGCTTTGCGAGGGCGTTCTCAGGATTCTGGAAGAGCAGGCGGGCGTGCAGAACTATTCCCGCGTCCGGCGCGTGACGCTGGAGATTGGGATGCTCTCGACGGCCGTTCCGGAATCCATCGAGATGTGCTTCGGGGCGGTTACCCGCGGCACCCTGGCAGACGGGGCGGCACTTGAAATCGTTCGCACACCGGGCGAGGCGTGGTGTAAGAAGTGCGCGGCCAGCGTTCCGGTGAAGGAACGCTACACTCCCTGTCCCCGCTGTGGGGGATTCGATTTGGAGCTGCGGGCAGGCGACGGGCTGCGGATCAAGGAACTGGAGGTCGACTGATGTGCGTTACATGCGGCTGCGGGCAACCCGGCCACGACCATGACCACGATCATGCCCATCCCCACGATCATGACCATGATCACGGCCATTCCCACGACCACGATCATGGTCACGACCATGACCACGAGCACGGGCATTCCCACGAGCACGGAACGATGGGAGCCGTCCACGACGCGGCCACCAGCGAGGCCCGAATCGTTCAGATCGAGCAGGACATCCTGTCCGTCAACAACCGCTACGCCGATGCCAACCGGCGCCTTCTGGCCGGCCGCGGCGTCTTCGCGGTGAACCTGGTGTCCAGCCCGGGGTCGGGCAAGACGACGCTGCTGGTTCGCACCATTTCGGACTTGAAGGATCGCTTCCCGGTTTCGGTGATCGAAGGCGACCAGGAAACCGAGTTCGACGCCGAGCGTATCCGCAAGACCGGGGCCAAGGCCATTCAGCTCAACACCGGCAAGGGCTGCCATCTGGACGCCCACATGGTCGGCCACGCGCTGGAGGAACTGGACCCGGCCGAGGGCGGCGTGCTGTTCGTCGAGAACGTCGGCAACCTGATCTGCCCGTCGGCCTTCGACCTCGGCGAGGCCCACAAGATCGTCGTGCTGTCGGTGACCGAGGGCGAGGACAAACCGCTGAAGTATCCCGACATGTTCTTCCAGGCCGATCTGATGCTCCTCAACAAGATCGACCTGCTGCCCTACCTCAATTTCGACGTCGACAAGAGCATCGAGTTCGCCCAACGGGTCAATCCCGACATCCAGGTGATCAAGGTATCGGCGACTTCGGGCGAGGGCATGCAGGCTTGGTACGACTGGATATCGCGCCGCCGCGACGCCACGGTGAGCGCCTGGGAGCGCGCCAAACGCCTGCACGCGTGAGGCGGCGAGGGAAGCCATGAGCGGCGATGTCATCGCGCGTCTTTTCGACCTGCCGCGCGAGGTGCCTCCCATCCTGGGCGTCGGAGCCTTCCTGAAGAATACGGTGTGCGTGGCCTCGGGACGGCAGGCCGCGGTTTCGCACGCCATCGGCAACCTCGATACCGTCGAAGCCGTGCTGGCCTTTGAGGAAACCGTGTCGCGCATCCTGGAAGCCACCGGCGCGACCCCGGTGGCAGTGGCCCATGACCTTCACCCCGATTTCCACAGCAGCCGGTTCGCCGCCGGGCTGGGGGTCGAGACCATCGCCGTGCAGCACCATCACGCCCATGTGGCGGCGGTGATGGCCGAGCATGGATTGGAAGGGCCGGTTCTGGGCCTGTCGCTCGACGGCTTCGGGCTGGGGCCGGGCAATCAGTCGTGGGGCGGCGAACTGCTGCGGGTGGACGCCGAGGGCTTCGAGCGCCTGGGCCATCTGGCCCCGCTCAAGCAGCCGGGCGGCGACGCGGCGGCGCGGCAGCCGTGGCGGATGGGGGCGGCGGCCCTGTACGCCATGGGACGGGGCGGCGAGATCGCCGGCCGTTATGCGGCGATCAAAGGCGCCGAGGTGGTCGGCCGCATGCTGGAGGCGAACGTCAACTGCCCGCCGACATCGAGCGCCGGACGCCTGTTCGACGCCGCTTGCGGTCTGCTGGGCGTCAAGCTGGTGGCCGGCTTCGAGGGCGAGGCGCCGATGGAACTGGAAAGTTTGGTGACTCATCCCCAGATTCAACCGGACGGATGGCGCCTGCGCGACGGCGTGCTCGACCTGCTGCCGCTCCTGCGTTCCCTGAGCGAGATGGACGCCGACGTCGGCGCCGATCTTTTCCACGGCACCCTGACGGCGGCGCTTGCCGAATGGGTTTCGAGCGCCGCAGAACGGACGGGCATCCGCGACGTAGCGTTTTGCGGTGGCTGTTTCCTTAATGCCGTCCTGCGCGAAGGGCTGGCGGCAGCATTGGAAAGCAAGCGACTGACCCCCCGCATCGCCCGGGCGATCACGCCCGGCGACGGGGCCATCAGTCTTGGGCAGGCCTGGGCGGTGGGACTGCTGAAATCCTGAACGGAGAAGAAAAAAGATGTGTCTGGCAATCCCGGCAAAAGTGGTGGAACTGGCTGAAGGCGGCATGGCCTCGGTCGACATCGGCGGCGTCAAGAAAAGCATATCGGTGTCGCTGGTCGAGGGCGTCAAGGTCGGTGACTACGTGATCATCCATACCGGCTTCGCGCTGTCCAAGCTCGATCCCGAGGAAGCCGAGAAGACGCTTGAACTGTTCGCCGAGATGGCGGCCCTGACAGGGGAGTCGACGCGGCATTGAAATACGTCGAGGAATTCCGCGACGGCCAGATGGCCAGAACGCTCGCCGCCAAGATCGCGGCGGAGGTTCGGCCCGACCGTCGCTATCACATCATGGAGTTCTGCGGCGGCCACACCCACGCCATCTTCCGCTATGGCGTTCAGGACCTGCTGCCGGCGGCGGTGCGCCTCATTCACGGGCCGGGCTGCCCGGTCTGCGTGCTGCCGATCGGGCGCATCGACAACGCGGTGGAATTGGCCGGCAAGGAGGGGGTCACCCTCTGCACCTACGGCGATTTGTTGCGGGTGCCCGGTTCCAACGGCATGAGTCTCTTGCGCGCCAAGGCCGACGGCGCCGATGTGCGGATGGTCTATTCGACCCTGGATGCCTTGCGCATCGCCGCCGACAACCCGGATCGCCAAGTCATCTTTTTTGCCATCGGCTTCGAGACGACGACGCCGCCCACGGCCATCGCCATCAAGGAGGCCAAGGCCCAAAAGCTCGCCAACTTCAGCGTGTTCTGCAATCACGTCCTGACGCCGGCGGCCATCGTCAACATCCTGGAAAGTCCGGAGGTCCGTAAACTGGGCACCATTGCGCTCGACGCCTTCCTCGGGCCGGCCCACGTGTCCGCGGTCATCGGCAGTCGGCCGTTCGAGTTCTTCGCCGAGGAGTACCAGCGGCCGGTGGTGATCGCCGGCTTCGAGCCGCTCGACGTCATGCAGTCGGTGCTGATGCTCATCCGCCAGCTCAACGATGGCCGCGCCGAGGTCGAAAACGAATACACCCGCGTCGTCACGCGGGACGGCAACGTCAAGGCGCAGGCCCTGGTCGCCGAGGTTTTCGAACTGCGCTCCAGCTTCGAGTGGCGGGGCCTGGGGCAGGTGCCCTACAGCGCGCTCAGGATCAAGGCCGAGTTCGCTGACTTCGACGCCGAGGGGCGCTTCCCGGTGTCGCCGTCGCAGGGCAAGGAGAACAAGGCCTGCGAGTGCGGCGCCATCCTGCGCGGCGTCAAGAAGCCGACCGACTGCAAGATCTTCGGTACCGTGTGCACCCCGGAAACGCCGATGGGGTCGTGCATGGTGTCTTCCGAAGGGGCGTGCGCCGCCTACTACACCTTTGGCCGCTTCCGCGAGCCCCAGACGGACCGCGCGGCGTCGTAGGCCAGGCCTTGGGTGCCGGTTAGGCGGCCTGGAACGGCAGGGCGAACCGGAACTGCGCCCCTTGTCCCGGCGCAGACGACACCATCAAATGGGCGCCGTGCGCCTCGACGATGGATCGGCAGATGGAAAGGCCGATTCCCAAGCCGTCGGATTTCGTCGAAAAGAAGGGCTCGAACAGCCGCATGCGGATTTCCGGCGGAATGCCCGGTCCGCTGTCCTCGACCGAGACGACGATCCCCTCCGGCGAGGGCTCCGTGCTGATCACCAACTGCCGCCGCGCGGGGTCGTTACCGCTCATCGCGTCGATGCCATTGCGCGCCAGGTTGACGATCACCTGCTGGATCTGCACGATGTCGACAAACGCCGTCGGCAGCTGCTCGGCCAGTTGAAGGCGCATGTCGACGTTTCGACGGTTGGCTTCGCCCTGGATGAGTTCGGCGGCGTCGCGGATCAGGCTGTTGACGTCGGTCCGCACTTTTTCCTGCTCGTGTTTTTCGATGAACTTGCGGGTGCGGCGGATGATCTCGCTGGCCCGTTTCGCTTGCCCGACGATCAGGCGCAGGGCCGTCAAGGCGTTGTCGGGGTTGCCTCCCGGTGGAAACAGCGCGTCGACGCCGCCCTCGGCGCAGGTCGAGATAGCGGTCAACGGCTGGCTGAGTTCGTGGGCGAACTGGGCGGCCATCTCCCCCATGGCGCTGACCCGCGAGGCGTGGGCCAGTTCCAACTGAAGGACGCGCACGGTTTCGGCGGCACGGTGACGTTCACTGATGTCGGCGGCCGCCGTCACCAGCACCGCCTCGCCGGCCAGCCGGACCTTCTGGAAAAAAACCAGCACCATGCGCTCTCCGCCGTCCGTCCGGGACAGCCGTCCTTCCGTCTGGCCGGTGCCGTTGCGGCCGGTCAGGGCGCGGCGCCATTGCTCGCGGTCGTTGGGCACGAAACCCAGGTCCCGGATGTCGAGGCCGTCGAGCGGGGCTCCGTCATGCCCGCAAAGGCTGCTGGCGGTGGCGTTCGAAAACAGGATGACGCCGTCGCGAAGGCGGGCAATCAGCAGCGCGACGGGTGCCGTTTCGGCGATGGCCCGGAACTTTCGTTCGCTGTCCCGCAGGCGAGTCTCTATCTTCGACCGCCGGGCCATTTCACGACGCAGCAGCAGGAACAGCAGGACCGTCGTGCAAAGGACGAAGGCGCTTCCCTTGAAGGTTTGCACGGTCGAAACGGCTTCCGGAAACAGCGTTTGGACCACTTGGTCGGAGCCGGCGATCCACAGGCCAGAAAATCCAGCGTAGATCACGGCGAGTTTTAATGGAAAGTTCCCCATGGGCGCGTTCAAGAAAACCTCCCCCCGCCGACTCCGAAATGGGTCGGATTGCGCATTTCTTATCTTAATAACCTCCGTACTCTACTTTTGATCATGAACGTTTCGGGCGGTTTTTTCAATCGATCCGCTTCCAATCGGCCAAGGAAAGCTTACGTTCAGGCGGGAGGCGGCTTTGGTGATGCGTCGATGACTGTCCTGATGGCCGGTGTCGCCCTGCTGGGCATGGTGCTGGGTGTTTTCTGGTGGAAGGATAGGACGGATCGCCTGTGGGTGGCGCGACTGGCCTACAGCCGTTTCACGGCTAGGTTGGCGGTGCTGGGGGCGGCCCTGGCCGGGGTCGGCGCGCTGATGGTTCTGCAGTCCCTCTTCGATCTGGGGGCGGGCGGCGGATGACCAACGGGCTGGTGCATCGCGTGGAATGGCCCGCTATAGTCACCGCCCGGAGACCCCACCCTGCGGAGAAGCGGAGCCCATGAGCCAGGCCAAGAGACCCTATGCCCGTCCCCTCGACTTCACGACCCGCAAGGTCGACCTGACCCACGGCAGCGGCGGGCGCGCCATGGCCCAGCTGATCGAGGAACTGTTCGAGCGGGCTTTCGACAATCCGCTGCTGTCGCAGCGCAACGACCAGGCGGTCTTCGATATCCCCAAGGGCCGGATGGCGATGACCACCGACGGCTTCGTCATCTCGCCGCTGTTCTTTCCCGGCGGCAACATCGGCTCGCTGGCCGTTCATGGAACGGTCAACGATGTTGCCATGGCGGGGGCGCAACCGCTCTATCTGTCGTCCGGTTTCATCATCGAGGAGGGATTCCCGCTCGCCGATCTGAAGAAGATCGTCGAGTCCATGGCCGAAGCGGCCCGCAATGCCGGCGTGGCGATCGTCACCGGCGACACCAAGGTGGTTGAGAGGGGCAGCGCCGACGGTGTCTTCATCACCACCACCGGCGTCGGCATCGTGCCGGAAGGCGTCCACGTCTCGGCTAACAACGCCCGGCCGGGAGACAAGATCCTGGTCAGCGGCAGCATGGGCGACCATGGCGTCGCCATCATGTCGACGCGCGAGAACCTGACGTTCGAAACCGAAATCCAGTCCGATTGCGCCTCGCTCAACGGGCTGGTGGCGCGCATGGTGGCGGCGGTGCCCGGCATTCACGTCCTGCGCGACCCCACCCGCGGCGGCCTGGCTGCCGTGCTCAACGAGATCGCCCTGCAATCCGGCGTCGGCATCAAGATCCGCGAGGACGCCATCCCCATTCGTCCCGAGGTGCACGGGGCGTGCGAACTGCTGGGGCTCGACCCCCTTTATGTGGCAAACGAAGGCAAGCTGGTGGCCTTCTGTGCCACCGCCGATGCCGACCGCCTGCTGGCGGCGATGCGCGAGGACCCGCTGGGCCGCGAGGCCTCGATCATCGGCGAGGTCGTCGAGGACACCCGTCGTTTCGTGCAGATGGAAACCACCTTTGGCGGCAGCCGCATCGTCGACTGGCTGGCCGGCGAGCAGCTGCCGCGCATCTGCTGATGAGAATTCTCTTTCTCACCCACAGTTTCAATGGGTTGAGCCAGCGTCTTTACGTAGAGCTTGAGAAAATGGGGCACGACCTCTCGGTCGAGTTCGACATCAACGACCAGGTGACGGTCGAAGCGGTCGAGATGTTCCGTCCGGACCTCATCATCGCTCCCTACCTGCGGCGGGCCATTCCGGAAACGGTGTGGCGCCGCCACGTCTGCCTGATCGTCCATCCGGGCATCAAGGGCGACCGCGGGCCATCGGCGCTCGACTGGGCGATCCTCGGGGGCGAGCGCGAATGGGGCGTCACCGTCCTGCAGGCGGCGGCGGAAATGGACGCCGGCGACATCTGGGCTTCGGTGCCGTTCGCCATGCGACCGGGCGCCAAGAGCAGCCTTTACCGGCGAGAGGTGACGGACGCGGCGGCGGAGGCCGTGCTGCTGGCGGTCGAGCGCTTCGCCGCTGGGGCTTTCAGGCCCGAGCCGCTGGATGCGTCGGTGCCTGACGTGCGCGGCACCTGGCATCCACTGATGAGGGAGGAAGACCGCGCCATCGACTGGCGATGCGACGACACCGAAACGATCCTTCGCAAGATCCGCTCGGCGGATGGATTCCCCGGCGTGCGCGACCGTATCGGAGGTGTCGAATTCGCCCTCTTCGACGCCCATCCCGAGGCCGCGCTGCGCGGCCCACCGGGCGACATCGTCGGCAAACGCCACGAAGCCATCTGCCGGGCGACGACGGACGGCGCGGTGTGGATCACCCATCTGAAGCCGGCCCCGGCCGACAACGAGCGAAGCTTCAAGCGGCCCGCCGTCCTGGCCCTCGGCACGATGCTGGAGGACGTACCCGAAATCCCGGCTTCCGGCGCCGAAACCACGTGGCGGGACATCTGGTACGAAGAAAAGGGAGCGGTCGGTTACCTTTTCTTCCCCTTCTACAACGGCGCCATGGGCACCGCCCAGTGCCAGCGCCTGGAAGCCGCCTATCGCAAAGCCTGCGCGTGCGATACCCGGGTCGTCGTGCTGATGGGCGGCGAGGAATTCTGGTCGAACGGCCTGCATCTGGGAGCCATCGAGGCGGCCGACAGCGCACCCGAGGAATCGTGGCACAACATCAATGCCATGGACGACCTCTGCCGGGCCATCCTCACTACCGGCAGCCACTTGACGGTGGCGGCGCTGCGCGGCAACGCCGGGGCGGGCGGGGTGTTTCTGGCCCTGGCGGCCGACCGCGTCATGGCGGCCTCGCGAATTGTGCTCAACCCGCACTACAAGAACATGGGCAACCTCTATGGTTCCGAATACTGGACCTATCGGCTGCCGAAACGGGTGGGCGCGGCGGGAGTCGAGGAGGTCATGGGGCGGAGGCTGCCGATAGGCGCTCGGCAGGCGGCCGGGATCGGCCTGATCGACGGCTGTTTCGA
The DNA here is from genome assembly GCF_026163695.1 of Shumkonia mesophila. Taxonomy (NCBI): domain Bacteria; kingdom Pseudomonadati; phylum Pseudomonadota; class Alphaproteobacteria; order Rhodospirillales; family Shumkoniaceae; genus Shumkonia; species Shumkonia mesophila. Next base: position 24,380 of record NZ_JAOTID010000010.1, read on the forward strand.
GGCCAGGGGCGAGGCGCTCGACGCCGCCATCCGGGCCTATGCCGAGGATCTGGCGGGCGATTCCTTCGCCGAAACCGTGCGCCGGAAGAACGAACGGCGGCAAGCCGACGAGCGGAAAAAGCCGCTCGAATCCTATCGCCGCGAAGAGTTGGAACGCCTGCGCCTCAACTTCTTCGGCTTCGATCCCAGCTATCACGTTGCCCGCTATCACTTCATCCGCAAGCTGCCGCTGGCGCGGACGCCCTTCTATTTGGCCCGGCACCGGCGAATCGGTCCGCGGAGCGGCTAGCGTTGCGAGGCGTCCTCCCTCGGCAGCAGGAAGGTCAGCAGGTTGGCGATGAGGATGGTGCCGCCCAGCATCAGGAAAACGGAGCGCAGGCCCCAGGCGTCGGCCATCATACCGCCGATGGCGGGGGCAAGGGCCGAGAGCGCCGACTGGATGCCGAACAGCAGGCTGGTCGCGCTGCCGCTGACGCGCGGCGGCGTCAGGTCCATCAGCCAGCTCTGGATGACCGGACGGACGCTGAACAGCATGAATCCCAAGATCGACACGCCGCTGATGAAGACGATGTTGTTCTCGACCACGGTGAGGGCGAGCAGCACGGCGGTAGAAGCGGTGAGCCCGGCCATCATGATGGTGCGCCGGCTCATGCGGTCGGATGCCACGCCGGCAATCGGCGATCCGAAAATGGCGCCGACCTGCAGCGTCGTCATGGCGGCGCCCATCCAAATGGGCGAGATGCGCATGACGTCGGCCAAGTATAGCGGCAGGAAGACCTGAAGGCCGTTGACCGTCATGTTGCGAAAGCCCGACATCAGGCAGAGGCTGAGGACGGCCTTGTTGGAAACCAGTTCCTTGATGCCGGTCAGATAGTCGCGAAACCCGGTGACGCGGCGATCGCCGCGAATCGATGGCCGCTCGTTGCGAACCAGCAGGGCGGCGATCAGCAGCGCGCCGAGAAAGGCGGGCACGGTGCCCATGAAGGCGGTGCCCTGCCAAGTCAAGGCGGCGATCAGGAATCCGGCAACGAGCGGTGCCAGCGAATCGCCGATGCTGGCTCCCGTCACGTGCAGGGACAAGGCATATCCCTTGTGGCGGGGGTAGCGTTCGGAAAGGAGGGAGATGGCGGCCGGGTGCCAAAGGTTCGTCGAGGCCCCGATGCACGCGACCATCAGGACCTGTACGGGAAAGACCGGCCCCAGCGCGAATACGGAGAAGGCTGCGGTGCCGATGATCAGCGAGAGCAGCAGAAAGATCGCCTTGCGGCCGGTGACGTCGACCACCAGTCCGCTGCCGAAGTTGGCCGCCGTCGAACTGGCGTGAAACGCCGCGACGAGAAAGCCGACTTCCGAGTAGGAAAGCCCAAGATCCTTGGCGACAAACGGCAAAATCAGATAAAGAGTGGCGACGATCCAGTGGGTGCCGCCATGGCCGAAGCCGACAAGAAGGGCCGGTCTCTGCTCTTTCCAGCCGATGCCGGTGAGGCGTTGGATTGCGGTGGGCAATTGGACGTCCTGGGGTTAGGGTTGTTGTTTGAAGCCCCAATCCCTCTAGTTACCGGGGCTCCCGCGGGCAAGTCAACCGGCGGGACGACGTGAAGAGAAGAATCGCGTTCTGGGATAGGCGGGGAAATGACCAAGATGGCAAGAAAGGTGCGTAAAACCACTCCGTCCAAGCCGGCCAGCGATCTTGAAATCTCGCGACAGGCCGCCCTCAAGCCCATCGAGGAGATCGGTGCCAAGCTGGGAATCCCGGCGGCGGCGCTCTACCGCTATGGCGACTACAAGGCCAAGATCTCCAACGCCTTCATCGACGGCCTGAAGGGGCGTCCCGAGGGCCGCCTGATTCTGGTCACGGCGATGACTCCGACGCCGGCCGGCGAAGGCAAGACCACGACCTCGGTCGGGCTGGCCGACGGCCTCAACCGCATCGGCAAGAAGACCATCGTGTGCCTGCGCGAGCCTAGCCTTGGGCCCTGCTTCGGCGTCAAGGGCGGGGCCGCGGGGGGCGGATACGCCCAGGTGGCGCCGATGGAGGACATCAACCTTCATTTCACGGGCGACTTCCACGCCATCGGCGCGGCCAACAACCTGCTGGCCGCTCTTATCGACAACCACGTCTATTGGAGCAACGGGCTCAACATCGATCCCCGGCGGGTCACCTGGCGGCGGGTCATGGACATGAACGACCGCGCGCTGCGCTCGATCGTCTGTTCGCTGGGCGGCATCGCCAACGGTTTCCCGCGCGAGGACGGCTTCGACATCACGCCGGCCTCCGAGGTCATGGCCATCCTTTGCCTGGCCGAGGATATCGCCGACCTGCGCCGGCGCCTGGGTAACATCATCATCGGCCACACGCGCGACCGCCAGCCGATCCGGGCCCGCGAGCTCAAGGCCGACGGGCCGATGGCCGTGCTGCTGCGCGACGCCATGATGCCTAACCTGGTGCAGACGCTGGAAAACAACCCGGCCATCCTGCACGGCGGGCCGTTCGCCAATATCGCGCACGGCTGCAATTCGGTGATCGCCACGCGCACCGCGCTCCGGCTGGCCGACTACGTGGTGACGGAGGCGGGGTTCGGCGCCGATCTCGGGGCCGAGAAGTTTTTCGACATCAAGTGCCGGAAGGCTGGGCTGGAGCCGGATGCCGCCGTCCTGGTCGCCACCGTGCGGGCTCTCAAGATGCATGGCGGCGTGGAACGCGCCGATCTCGAGAAGGAGAACCTCGACGCCCTGGAGAAGGGCATCGAAAACCTTGAACGCCACGTCGAGAACCTGAGGAACTTCGGGGTGCCGCAGGTGGTCGTGCTGAACCGCTTCAGCGCCGATACCGACGCCGAGATCGATCTGGTGCGCCAGCACTGCGCCGAACTGGACGTCCGGGTGGCGGTCGCCAACCATTGGACGGAAGGCGGGGCCGGGGCCGAGGGCTTGGCTCGCGACGTGGTCGACCTGATCGAGGAGCGGCCCAGCGAGTTCAGGCCGCTTTACCCCGACAACATGCCGCTGTGGGACAAGGTGCGCACCGTGGCCCAGACGATCTATGGGGCTCGGGGCATCATCGCCGACAAGAAAATCCGCGACCACTTCAAGGAACTGCAGGCCGATGGCTTCGGCCATTTCCCCGTCTGCATCGCCAAGACGCAGTACAGCTTCTCGACCGACCCCAACCTGAAGGGCGCCCCCGGCAACCATGTCGTTCCCATCCGCGAGATCCGGCTGGCCGGCGGCGCCGAGTTCCTGGTGGTGCTGTGCGGCGAGATCATGACCATGCCGGGTCTGCCCAAGGTGCCGGCGGCCCATCACATGTTCGTCGACGACAACGCCCGCATCGAAGGGCTTTTCTGACAAAGGCGACGGCAATCCGATGAAGCCTCTCAGCGAGTTCCCTGTCGACGCGCGCCGCCGCATCCGCGGTGTCTTCACCGACATCGACGACACCATGACAACGGACGGCAAGCTGACGGCCCGGGCCTACGCGGCCTGCGAGCACCTTCACGACGCCGGCTTCATGGTCGTTCCCATTACCGGCCGCCCGGCCGGGTGGTGCGACCACATCGCGCGCATGTGGCCGGTCGATGGCGTGGTGGGCGAAAACGGGGCCTTTTATTTCCGCTACGATGCGGCCAGGCGCACCCTGACCAAGCGATTCCTGCTCGCCGATCGCGAGCGGGTGGCCAACCGCCGGCGCCTGGACGCCCTGCGCGACGAAATCCTGGCCCGGGTGCCGGGGACGGCGGTCGCCTCCGACCAGCTTTATCGCGAGGCGGACCTCGCCATCGACTATTGCGAGGACGTGCCCGAACTGAAGCGCGAGGCGGTCGGGCGCATCGTCGCCATCATGACGGCCGCGGGGGCCACGGCCAAGGTCAGTTCCATCCACGTCAACGGATGGTTCGGCGCCTACGACAAGCTGTCGATGACCCGCATCATGATGGCGGAATGCTTCGATATCGATGTGGATGCCGCCAGGGAATCCTTCGTTTTTATCGGCGATTCGCCCAATGACGCACCGATGTTCGGATTCTTTCCGAACGCGGTGGGAACGGCCAACGTCCGCCGTTTCGAGGGTGAACTGGACGCGGCGCCGACCTATATCACCAAAAGAGACGCCGGGGCGGGTTTTGCCGAACTGGCCGAGGCCTTGATCGACGCCAGGCGATAACGAAGGCGGACATTTTGTCCGGCCGCCATACGAACACTTGATCGCGGCTTGGGTAGGGTGGCATTGTCTTGCCCCTGATTCTCAGGGGTGGCAGATCGCGTGTCGCGATGGTTCTGCCGAGATAAAGCTAGATCCGGCGAGAGGCTCGATGCTGAAACGAGGATACCTTCTTTTCGTGCTCCTGGTGGGGGCGTTTGTCCTGATGGGAACGGGCGGCGCGCCCGCTGCCGACGATGCCGATGCGCGCGCCGGAAAGTTCATTGAAGCCCTGGCCGACAAGGCGATCGCCGCCTTGACGGAGAAGGACGTTTCGCGCGAGCAGCGGCTAACCCGCTTTCGCGACCTGCTGGACGAGCATTTCGCCGTCGACACCATCGGCCGCTGGGTTCTGGGCCGGCACTGGAACGACGCGACCGAGGCCGAACGCAAGGAATACCTGTCGCTGTTCGAGGACCTGGTCGTCGTCACCTATGTCGACCGTTTCAATTCTTATTCGGGCGAAAAGCTGGCCGTCTTCAAAACGGTTCCGGCGACCGGCGGCGATTTGCTGGTCAATTCGCAGATTACCCGGCCGGCCGGCGGCGAGCCGCTCGACGTGGCCTGGCGGGTTCGGGACTACGACGGACGGCTGAAAATCGTCGATGTCATCGTCGCCGGCGTCAGCATGGGCCAGACGCAACGCTCCGAGTTCACCTCGGTTATCCGCCGGACCGGCGGCCAGGTGGAAGGGCTGCTGGCGAAACTGCGCGAGGATCTGAAGAAGGGAGCATGACCGGAACCCTTCCAGGACGCTCCGCGACTGCCGCATTCGCTTCCTCGATCGAAACGCCGTCCGGCAAGGACGTCGCCTACGAGAATTTTCCCGTCGGGTCGTGGCTTCTGCCGGCCGCGCTGCGCCCGCACATCGCCATCTTCTACGCCTTCGCCCGGGCGGCCGACGATATTGCCGACAGCCCGGACCTGGCCCCCGAGGACAAGGTGGCCCGGCTCGACGCCTTCGAGGCGGCAGTATGCGGGCGTGCCGGCGACGAGCCGCACCTGGCGACCGCGCGCCGTATGCGCGAGAGCCTCGCCACGACGAGGGTTGAGGTGCGCCACTGCGTCGACCTGCTGACGGCGTTTCGGCAGGATGCCACTAAGCTGCGCTACCGGGACTGGGACGATCTGATCGGCTATTGCCTGCTGTCGGCGGCGCCGGTGGGCCGTTATCTTCTCGACCTGCACGGCGGATCGCGGGCCGGCTATGCGGCTTCCGACGCGCTCTGTATGGGCCTGCAGGTGATCAATCATCTTCAGGACTGCCGGGACGACTACCGCCAGCTCGATCGCATCTATCTGCCCCAGGACTGGATGCACCAAGCCGGCGCCCGCGTCGAGGATCTCGACGCGACGACCTCGAGTCCGGCCCTGCGCCAAGTCATCGACCTGACGCTCGACGGCACCGAGCGGCTGCTGGCAACGGCGCGGGCGCTTCCCGCCGGGCTGATTTCGCGCCGCCTGGCCATGGAATCCGGGGCGATTTTGGCCATCGCCGATCGTCTGGTGGACAAGCTGCGCCGGGGCGATCCATTGGGGCCCCGCATCGAGCTGGGCAAATCGCGGTTCCTGTGGTGCTGTTTGCGCGGCGCCATCGCCGGCCTGGCGTGAGGCGGCCGTGACCGCGCTTGCCGGGCTCTCCCTTGTTTCCCTGTTGGCTTGGCTCTGGCTGCTGTTCCTGCGTGGCGGCTTCTGGCGCGCCGACCAGCGTCTGGCCGAGGAGGGCGGTGCGGAGCGGGGCTCGTGGCCGGCGGTGGCGGTGGTGGTGCCGGCGCGCGACGAGGCGGAAACCATCGGCGCCACGGTCTCCTCGCTGCTTTCCCAGGATTATCCGGGGCCGCTTGCGGTCATTGTGATCGACGACGGCAGCGCCGACGGCACGACAGGCCGGGCGACCGAGGCGGCGAGCGGCGATTCGCGATTCCACCTGCTGCCGGGACGGCCGCTGCCGGTGGGGTGGACCGGCAAGCTATGGGCCGTCGCCCAGGGAGTGGACGTGGCCGCGACGGCGATGCCGGACGCCGAGTTCCTGCTGTTGACCGACGCCGATATCGTGCACGACGGCGCCAACCTGCGTCGGCTCGTCGGTAAGGCGGCCGGCGACAACCTGGATTTGGTGTCGCTGATGGTTCACCTTCGCTGCGAGTCCTTCTGGGAAAAGCTGCTGATTCCCGCCTTCGTGTTCTTCTTCCAGAAGCTGTTCCCCTTCGCCTGGGTCAATAGCGCCCGCAAGTCGACGGCGGCGGCGGCCGGTGGGTGCATGCTGGTGCGCCGCGCCGCGCTGGAGGCGGCCGGTGGCATCGCTGCGATCCGCGGCCGCCTGATCGACGATTGCGCGCTGGCGGCCCTGCTCAAGGGGCGGGGGCGGATCTGGCTGGGATTGGCGAGCAAAACCATCAGCCTGCGCCGCTATGACCGTTTGTCGGGGATCGCGCGGATGGTCGCCCGGACCGCCTTCGAGCAGTTGGGCAATTCCCCGGCGCTGCTGGCGGGCACGTTGGCGGGAATGATCGTCCTTTACGCCGTGCCGCCGGCGGCCCTTGTCGTGGGTCTGGTTGCCGGCGATCTGCCGATGGCCATCTTCGGCGGTCTCGGTTGGGCGGCGATGACGGTGGCCTACTCGCCGATCGTCCGCCTCTACCGGCTGTCTTTGCCGAGGGCTGCGGCGCTTCCCATAGCAGCAGTCCTCTACACGGTCTTCACCCTGGAATCGGCGCGCCGCACGTGGCGGGGCGAGGGCGGCGCCTGGAAGGGGCGAAGCTACCGGGGCGGCGTTCCCGGCAAGGGATGACGGCAAGGCAGGGCTGATGTATGCATGACGCCATGACCAACCCAACCGCCCCTGCCGCCGCCGATCCGGCGGCTTTCGTCGATAATGCCGTGACCAATTCGGGAAGCTCCTTCCTGACGGCGATGCGATTTCTGCCGCCCGACAAGCGCCAGGCGATGTATGCGCTCTACGCGTATTGCCGGGAAGTCGACGATATCGCCGACGAGTCCGGCACACCGGAAGAGAAACGGCAGCGTCTGGCCGAATGGCGGGTGGAAATCGAGCGGATGTTCAACGGCGCGCCGGGCATGCCGATTTCCTGTGTCCTGTCCGATGCGGTTGCCCGGTTCGATTTGCAGAAAGCCGACCTGTTGGCGCTGATCGATGGCATGGAGATGGACGCCGCCCGCACGGTGCGCATCGCCGACGAGGCGGAACTGGCGCTGTACTGCGATCGGGTCGCCTGCTCGGTGGGACGGCTGTCGAACCGCATTTTCGGGGTCGCGCCCGAAGCCAGTGACGCCCTGGCCCGTGCGTTGGGCGACGCCCTGCAGATGACCAACATTCTGCGCGACCTTGCCGAGGACGCGGAGCGGGATCGGCTTTACGTACCGATCAGCCTTCTCGGTGCCCACGGCATCTCCGAGGTCGACGACGCGGCTGGCATTCTGGCCCATCCGCGATTTCCCGAAGCCTGTGCGGCGCTGGCGGCCAAGACCCGCCGGCAGTACGCCGTGGCGCGGGCAATCATGGCCGGCTGCGAACGGCGGGCGGTGCGGCCGGCCGCCATCATGATGGAGGTTTACCGGGCCATTCTCCTGCGCCTGGAAGCCCGAGGCTGGCGGCATCTGGACAAGGCGGTGGCCGTGCCCCGGCTGCTCAAGCTGTGGATCGCCCTGCGTCACGGAGTGCTCTAGGGTGGCGCCGCGCACTTTCGTCATCGGGGCCGGCATGGCCGGGCTGTCCTGCGCGGTGGGGCTCTCGTCGCTCGGCCGGGAGGTCGAGGTCCTGGAAAGTGCCCCACATGCCGGTGGGCGCTGCCGGTCCTATTTCGACGACCATCTGGGCCGGCGGATCGACAACGGCAACCATCTGCTGCTGAGCGGCAACAGCGCCACCCTTTCCTACCTGTCGGAAGTGGGGGCGGACGACACGCTGGCAGGGCCAGACCGCGCCGAATTCGCCTTCTACGATCTCGAGCGGCGGGCTGGCTGGACGATCCGCCCCAACGCCGGCCGCCTGCCGTGGTGGATTTTGGCGCCGTCGCGCCGGGTTCCCGGGACGAGTGCCTGGGACTATTTTCGCGCCGCCCGTTTGGCCGGAGCCGGCCCGTCGGAGACCGTGGCCCAGGTGCTAGACGACGGCGGTCCCCTTTACCGCCGCTTCTGGCATCCCTTCGCCTTGGCTGTCATGAACACCGACCCCAAGGAGGCGTCGGCCGCGCTCTTGTGGCCGGTCGTGCGCGAAACGCTGGGGCGCGGTGAAACGGCCTATCGTCCGCGTATCGCCCGGGTCGGATTGTCGGAAAGCTTGGTCGATCCGGCGCTGGCCTGTTTGAGGACACGGGGGGTTGAGGTCGGCTTTGGGCGGCGTGTCCGGAGGCTCGAACGGACGGGCGACCGGGTGACCGCCATCGACCTGGGCGAGCGCCAAATCGCCGTCGGCGAGGAGGATTCAGTCGTTCTTGCGGTTCCGGCAGCCGTGTGCGCATCGCTTCTGCCCGACCTCGTCGTTCCCACAGAGTACAGGGCCATCCTCAATGTTCATTTCCGGCATGCCGACACGCCGCCCGGATTGCCGTCGATGGTCGGCTTGGTGGGCGGCGTGGCGCAGTGGCTGTTCTGCCGGCAGGACATGGTTTCGGTCACGGTGAGTGCGGCGGACGCCGTCGAGGGGCCGCCCGAGAAAATCGCCAGCCGTATATGGGCGGAAATTTCACAAGTCCTGGGATGCGGCGGAACGAAGATGCCACCTTTCCGGGTCGTCAAGGAAAAGCGGGCCACATTTGCGCAGACGCCGGAACAAACGCGCCGCCGGCCGCCGGCACGGACGTCCTGGCGAAACCTTGTCCTTGCCGGCGATTGGACCGATACCGGCCTGCCGGCAACGATCGAAGGGGCGGTCCGATCCGGAAGAAAAGCGGCGGAAGCGGTCAGCCATCTTTCCGACGGGCCTTGAACCGGGCGCGAAATTCTTGCACAAAGCGCGCACGGCAATCCACGCAACCCCACATGCGCGCGAGAGGAGGAACCGCACTTGCCATTTCCTCCCACTTCAACTGCCGTCGAACACGAACGGGAACGAAGCGATATGACGTCTACCGGTAATGGGGCATCCTTCGACGCGCGAGTCGATGCCCTTGTCGAGGAAATGTCCGGAGCCCTGACGGGTTTTCAGGCCAACGACGGCCATTGGGCCTTCGAACTCGAGGCCGACGCGACCATTCCGGCGGAATACATCCTTCTCAACCATTTTCTCGACGAGATCGACGACGATACCGAATCGAAACTCGCCAACTATTTGCGGGCGATCCAGGGCAAGCATGGCGGCTGGCCCCTTTATCATGACGGCGATTTCAACATCAGCGCTTCGGTGAAGGCCTATTTCGCCCTCAAGATGTGTGGCGATTCGTCCGACGCGCCGCACATGAAGCGGGCCCGCGAAGCCATCCTGGCCGAAGGCGGCGCGGCACGCGCCAACGTGCTGACCCGCTTCACGCTGGCACTCTTCGGGCAGGTGCCGTGGCGGGCGACCCCGGTGATGTGGCTGGAAGTCCTGCTGCTGCCCCGCTGGTTTATTTTCCACATGGACAAGGTGTCCTACTGGTCGCGCACCGTCATGGTGCCGCTGATGGTCCTTGAGGCGCTCAAACCGCAGGCGAAAAACCCGCGCGGGGTTTCCATCGCCGAACTGTTCGTAACGCCGCCCGACCAGGAAAAGCGCTACCTGTCCAACCCCACCGGACATTGGCTCGGGGAGATCATGCTGGCTTTCGACGGCGTGGGGCGGTTCCTCCAGCCGTTATCTCCGAAAGCCCTCCAGCGCAAGGCCATCCGGAAGGCGATGGCATTCGTCCAGGAGCGCCTGAACGGCGAAGACGGGTTGGGCGGCATCTTTCCCGCCATCGCCAACACATTGATGGCGTTCGATGTGCTGGGGTACCCGAAGGATCATCCGGATTATGTCGCGGCGCGCAGGGCCGTCAACGGTCTGCTGGTCTTTAAGAATGGCATGGGCTATTGCCAACCCTGCCTGTCGCCCGTATGGGATACCGGGCTCGCGGCGCACGCGCTTCTGGAGACCGGACTGCAAAGCGATCATCCGGTGATCGAGAAGGCCAACCAATGGCTGGTGGACCGTCAGATTCTCGACGTCGAGGGCGACTGGATCACCGACAGGCCGCATCTGCGCCCAGGCGGCTGGGCCTTCCAGTATCGCAACGACTACTATCCCGACGTCGACGACACCGCGGTGGTCGCCATGGCGCTCCACCGGGCGGACCCGGACCGCTACCACATGGCGATCGAGCGCGCCGCCGAATGGGTGATCGGCATGCAAAGCCGCAACGGCGGCTGGGGCGCCTTCAATGCCGACAACACCTATTACTTCCTCCAGCACATCCCATTCGCCGACCATGGCGCTCTGCTGGATCCGCCGTCGGCCGACGTCAGCGCGCGCTGCATCTGCCTGCTGGCCCAGATGGGGTATGATCGCACCCATCCCGCCATGGAGCGGGGCCTCCGCTACCTCAAGAACGAGCAGGAGGAGGATGGGTCGTGGTTCGGCCGCTGGGGCAACAACTATGTCTACGGCACGTGGTCGGCGCTGTGCGCCTTCAACGCCGCCGGCGAGGACCCGGATATGCCCCACATCCGCCGCGCGGTCGACTGGCTGAAGGCCCGGCAGCGGGCCGACGGCGGATGGGGCGAGGATTGCGCCAGCTACTGGCAGCACCGCCGGGACGAGGTCAAGGTCAGTACGCCGTCCCAGACCGCGTGGGCGCTTCTCGGCCTCATGGCGGCCGGCGAGGTGGATAGCGAGGCGGTCCGCCGGGGGCTCGAGTATCTTCTGGAGGCGCCCCGCGTCAATGGGAAGTGGCAGGAAGAATACTTCAACGCGGTCGGCTTCCCGCGGGTGTTCTATCTGCGCTACCATGGCTACAGCGCGTATTTCCCACTGTGGACCCTGGCTAGGTATCGCCATCTGCGCCGGGCCAATGTGCGATCGACCCCGTATGGTTTGTAGGTGAGCCAACTCGGTATCGTCACCGGTCTTGTCAGCGAAACCGATTGCCTGAGAGACATTGGGCGGGCGGGGCTTGTGGCCATCCGTTGCGCCGGTGCCGACGCCCGGCGGGCCCATGCCTTGGCCCGCGAACTGGCGGAGGGGGGCTGCGTGGCGCTGGCCAGTTTCGGCTTGGCCGGCGGGCTGCACCCGGCATTGCGTTCGGGGGACGTGATCCTCGCCGACCGCGTCGCCGGCGGGGATGCCGCATTTCCGGCGGATGCCGCGTGGCACGCCCGCGCATCCGCCATCCTGCACGGGGAAACGCGTCTGACGGTCGGCCTGTTGGCCGGGGCGGAGGTGGCGGTCGAAACGCCCGAGGAAAAGCGCCGCCTGCATGAGAAGACGGGAGCCATCGCCGTCGACATGGAAAGCGCGGCGGTCGCCATCGCGGCGCGCCGGTTCGATCTGCCGTTTTTGGCCATCCGCGTCATCGCCGATACGGCAAACCACCGCGTTCCCGCCTGGCTGGCGGGGGTGATCGACGGGGAGGGGGGCGTCAAGGTAGGGACGTTCTGCGCCGGCCTGTTGAAACGGCCAAGCGATTTGCCCGCCATCGTCCGACTGGCGAGTGTCAATCGCCGGGCGCTGGCTTCCTTACGCCGCGTCGCTGCGCTTTTGGGGCCCGGCCTCGGCTTCCTTTAGCTGCGCCGTCAGGGCTTCGAAAACAAATTCGGCCGGCCGTTGGTTTTCGAGCGGGATGTCGGCAACCATCGGTTTCTCGGTGTCGACCCCGCGAAGGGCTATCTTCAATGCCTTTAACGGATGGGCGACGGTGTCGATGACCGCCGTCGGCTCGTAGCCGCAATGCACCATGCAGTTGGCACATTTCTCGTAGTTGCCGGTGCCGTAGCTGTCCCAGTCGGTTTCCTCCATCAGCGCCTTGAAGGTGGGGGCATACCCCTCGCTGAGCAGGTAGCACGGGCGTTGCCAGCCGAAGATGTTGCGGGTCGGGTTCCCCCACGGCGTGCACCGGTACTGCTGATTTCCGGCCAGGAAATCCAGATAGAGGGAGGACTGGTTGAACCGCCATTTGCGTCCGGAACCGAGACGGAACAGCGCGCGGAAGAAGTCCTTGGTGCGCGTCCGCGTCATGAAATGCTCCTGAACCGGCGCCCGCTCGTAGGCATAGCCGGGTGCCACCGTGACGCCCTCGACGTCCAGTTCGTCACAGGCGAACGACAGGAATTCGGCGACGTTCTTGGGATCGGCATAGTCGAAAAGCGTGCAGTTGATGGTGACGCGGAAGCCGCGCTGGCGCGCCGCCCGAATGGCCGAAACCGCCCTGTCGAACACCCCTTCCTGCGAGACGGCGCGGTCGTGGTGCTCACGGTCGCCGTCGAGATGCACCGAAAACGTCAGGTACGGACTGGGCGTGAAACGGTCCAGGCGCTTTTCCATGAGAAGCGCGTTGGTGCAGAGGTAGACGAACTTCTTGCGGGCGACGAGGCCGTTGACGATCTCGACGATTTCCTTGTGCAAAAGGGGCTCGCCGCCGGGGATCGAAACGATGGGCGCGCCGCATTCCTCGGCCGCATCGAGACAGTCCTGAACGCTCATGCGCCGGTTCAGGATGGGATCGGGATAATCGATCTTGCCGCACCCGGCGCACGCCAGGTTGCAGCGGAACAGCGGTTCCAGCATGAGAACCAGCGGATAGCGCGCGTTGCCGCGCAGCTTCTGGCGCAGAACGTAGGCACCGACGCGAACTTGCTGAATCAGTGGAACCGGCACGGGATCAGGCCTCCGAGCGTTCTTGCGCCTTCAGGTGGGCAGCCATCTCGTTGAGATTGCTGGGTAGCTTGAAGTGCATGTTTTCTTCGATGCCGCCAATCTCCGACACCTCGACCTTCCCGAAATCCCCCAGCCGGTGGATGAGTTCGAGAACCAGTTCCTCGGGGGCCGACGCCCCCGCCGTGATCCCCACCGTGGAGACGCCGTCGAGCCAGCGCGGATCGAGCGCATTGGCGTCGTCGATCAGATAACTGGGGATGTTCATTTCGGTCCCGATTTCCCGCAGCCGGTTCGAGTTGGAACTGTTGCGGGAACCGACGACCAGAAGAATATCGGCCACCCCCACCAGCTTGCGGACCGCCGACTGGCGGTTCTGGGTGGCGTAACAGATGTCCTTGACGTCGGGTCCGACGATTTTTGGGAAACGACGCTTCAGCGCCGCGATGATGTCGCGGGTTTCGTCGACCGAAAGCGTGGTCTGCGTGACGTAGGCGACCTGCTCGGGATTCCTGACCTGGATGGTGGCGACGTCGTCTGGGGAACTGACCAGATGGACGCCGCCGGGGATGCGTCCGCGCGTTCCCTCGACCTCCGGATGGCCGTCGTGGCCGATGAGGATCACCTCGCGGCCCCGTTGGGCTTGATTCTGCCCTTCCTTATGGACCTTCGAGACGAGAGGGCAGGTGGCGTCGATGGTCGGCAGGTTGCGCCGCTCGGCCTCCACCTGCACGGCTTCCGGTACGCCGTGCGCGCTGAAGATCGTTACCGCGCCCTCCGGAATGTCACTCAGGTTCTCGACGAACACCGCGCCCTTGGCGCGCAGCGACTCCACGACGTGCTTGTTGTGGACGATTTCATGGCGCACGTAGACGGGCGGGCCGAACAGGTCGAGCGCGCGCTGAACGATCTCGATGGCGCGTTCGACACCGGCGCAGAATCCGCGCGGCTGGGCCAACAGTACCCGCAGAACTCTCTCGTTCCCGTTTGTCACGATGCCTCGACAGGTTGAAAAGCGTGCGGCTCCGCCGTTCCATCGACGGCCGTCGCCCAGGAACATAGGGATGATTCGCCGGAAGTTGAAGGGAAATTGCCGCCGGTCGCGGCCAAATCGGGCGGCCCGACGAAAATGGCGACAGCGCGCCTCCCGCTGGTATACTCCGCGGCGGTCGGAAACCCACACGGGAAATGATTTGCATGAAAGCGCTCGTCACCGGGGCAACCGGGTTCGTCGGCTCAGCCGTGGCCCGGGCCCTGCTCGGGGCCGGGCACGCGGCGCGCGTGCTGGTGAGGGCGTCCAGCGACCGGCGCAACCTCGAAGGCCTGGCCGCCGACGTTGTGGTCGGCGATCTTACCGACACGGCCTCGCTGAAGGTCGCCTGCGCCGGCTGTGACGCGCTTTTCCACGTGGCGGCCGATTATCGCCTGTGGACCCGCGATCCGCAGGCGATGATGACGAGCAACGTCGGGGGCACCCGCAATATCCTGCGCGCGGCCATGGACGCCGGCGTTTCACGCATCGTCTATACCAGCAGCGTCGCCACCTTGGGCGTGCGGGCGGACGGCCAGCCCGCCGACGAGCGGACCCCCGCCACCCTTGACGACATGATCGGGCCCTACAAGCGGTCGAAATTCCTGGCCGAAGAGGCCGTTCGCGAGATGGTTGCCGGGGAGGGGGCGCCGGTGGTGATCGTCAATCCATCGGCGCCGATCGGGCCCCGCGACATCAAGCCGACGCCGACCGGGCGGATGATCGTCGAGGCGGCGGCGGGGCGCATGCCGGCCTATGTCGATACCGGTCTCAACGTCGTGCACGTCGACGATGTGGCCGCCGGACACTTGGCCGCCTTCGAGCGGGGCGGGATCGGGGAACGCTATATTCTCGGCGGCGAGAACCTGACCCTGCGCCAGATCCTGGTGGCGGTCGCGGCGGCGACGGGGGGAAGGGGACCGCTTTTCCGGGTGCCTCACGGCGTAATCCTTCCCATCGCCTTCCTGGCCGAGGCCTGGACCCGGTGGACCGGCGGCGACGAGCCGTTTGCCACCGTGGACGGCGTCCGCATGGCCCGCAAGAAGATGTTCTTCACCTGCGACAAGGCCATCCGGCAGTTGGGATACGCGCCGCGTCCGGCTGTCCAGGCGCTCTCCGACGCCATCCGGTGGTTTCGCGAAAACGGCTATCTCGGCTGACGGCCAGCCGTTCATTGCGGTTCGGCCGCGAATGGTTTAGACGAAAGCCGTTCAACGGAATAAGGCGCCTTTATCGATGAAAGCGGTGATGCTGGCGGCCGGGCTGGGCACCCGGTTGTACGGAAACGGGGAAGACCAGCCGCCCAAGGTCCTGCTCCGCTTTGAGGACAAGACGCTTCTGGAGCGCCATGTCGAAATCCTTCGCGCGTTGGGGATCGAGGAACTTGTCATGGTGCTCGGCTACCGCCACGACGAGATCGAGGCGGAACTCAAGGCCATCGGCGCCGGAGATTTCGTTCGCACCCGCTTCAACCCGGATTTCCACGACGGCCCGGTGGTGTCGCTGTGGACGGCCCGCGACGTGCTGAAAAGCGGCAGCGACGTATTGTTCATGGACGCCGACGTGCTTTATCCGCCGCTGCTTCTCGAACGCCTGATCGCGGCCGCGGATCCGACCTGCCTGCTGTTCGATCGCGGCATCGACGCGGGCGAGGACCCCGTGCGGATCTGCATCAAGGACGGCCGGATCGTCGATTTCGGCAAGATGATCGAAGGCGACTTCGACGCCATCGGCGAATGGCCGGGCTTCATGAAGATGTCGCCGCCCATCGCCGGCCGGATCGCCGATGCGACGGCCCGGTACGTGCAAGCCGGCAAGGTCAAGCTTGCCTACGAGCCCGCCATGCGCGACGTCATGATGGACTCCCCCCCGGGGACCTTCGGGTTCGAGGACATTACCGGGGTGCCGTGGATCGAGATCGATTTTCCGGCCGATCTGATCCGGGCCCAGCGGATCATCTATCCGCAGGTGGCGGCCACCACGACCGACGGCGATGGCAACGCCGCGGCGCGTCGGCGCTAGGCCGGGTGTTTGGGGTCCGTGATGGCTTCAACGATCGCTGAATTCGGTCGCCGCTTTGCCGCCCTTTGGGTCGACGGAGCGCGGCGGTGGGCGTTGCTGGTGGTTCTCGTCTCCCTGGCGGCCACGGTCGGCGCCACGGTCTTCGTGGCCCGTAATGTCGCGATCAATACCGATACCGAGGACATGCTGTCCCCGGACCTGCCGTTTCAGAAGTACTCGCGGGAAGAGGACGAGGCCTTTCCCCAACTCTCGGACACGATCGTGGTGGTGATCGACGGCCAGACTCCCGATGTGGCCGATGATGCCGCTGTCGCGCTCGCTGGCAGGATGCGGCAACGCCCGGAGGTCTTCCGCAGCGTCTACGACCCCGCGGCGGACCCCTTCTTTCGCCGGAACGGCCTGCTCTATCTCAGCACCGACGAACTTTACGCGCTGAGCGACCGCTTGGCCGAAGCACAGCCTTTTCTCGGCGCCTTGTGGCGCGATCCCAGCCTGCGCGGCCTGTTCGGCATGCTTGGGCTAGCCATTGACGCCCTGCTCCAAAGCGAGGACGAGGCGCCTCCCGTCGAGATCGGGCGGGTGCTGACCGCCATGGCCGAAACGCTGGAAGCCCAGAAGCAGGGGCGGTTCTCGCAGCTTTCCTGGCAACAGCTGATGATGGACGACGGTGACGACAAGGGGCCCTATCGGCGGTTCGTCCTCGTGCAGCCGGTCCTCGATTTCGGGTCGCTTCAACCGGCCACCGCCGCCATCGATACCGTGCGCCGACTGGCCGGCGAACTCGGCCTGACGCCGGATCGGGGCGTCCGGGTGCGCCTGACCGGCTCTGCGGCCATGTCCGAGGACGAACTGAAAAGCGTCGAGCAGGGCTTGGGACTTGCCGCCGTGGTGTCGCTGTTTCTGGTGGTTGGCCTGCTCCTATGGGGGTTCCGCTCGGCCCGGCTGGCCCTGGCGACGCTGCTCACTCTGATCATGGGGCTTGTGTGGACGGCGGCCTTCGCCACGCTGGCGATCGGCCGGCTGAACTTGATTTCGGTGGCGTTCGCCGTGTTGTTCATCGGCCTCAGCGTCGACTTCGGCATCCATTTCGGCCTTCGCTACAAGGAGGCCGTCCGCGCAGCGGCAGGATCGGGTCCGGCCTTGCGGGAGGCTGCGACGAGTGTCGGCGGCGCGCTTACATTGTGCGCTGCGGCCGCGGCGATCGGCTTCTTGTCCTTCCTTCCCACGGCCTATGTGGGCTTGGCCGAGCTTGGGGTCATCGCCGGTGCCGGCATGTTCATCGCACTGTTTTCAAACCTGACGGTTCTACCGGCGCTGTTGGCCCTGATGCCCGTTCGCCCCGGGGGGGGCGACGCCAGCCGTCGCGGTCTTGCCGATCCCGTCACCGGCTGGCTTGGCGCCCATCCCCGGGCGGTGCTGTCGGGGGCGTTGCTGCTGGCGATGCTGGCCGCCCTGGCGCTGCCCCGGGCCCGCTTCGATTTCGATCCGCTCAACCTCCGGGACCCCGAGACGGAATCGGTGGCTACCTATCTCGACCTCATCAAGGACGATGCCGATGGCCCCTATTCGGTAACCGTGCTGGCCAAGGATGTGGCCGAGGCCCGGGCGCTCGGCGAGAAGCTGGGCCGGCTTGAGGAGGTCCGGGAGGCCCGGTCGATCGCCGACTACGTTCCGGCCGATCAGGACGCCAAGCTCGACATCATCCAGACGATGGCCTTGTTCCTGGCCCCCGCCCTCGGCCCCGGCAACCAGGAAGCGCCGCCATCGCCGACGGACAACCGGAAGGCCCTGACCGAGGTCTTGGGCGGCCTCCATCGCCTTGCGGCGGAAGCGGCGGAGGCGGACCTCAAGGGGGACGCCGGCCGGCTGATCCAGGCCATCGAGGCCCTGGGCGGCGCCGACGCCACGGACGCCGTGATTGCCGGCATGCAGGAGCGTCTGCTGTCGGGTCTGCCGGTCCGCCTGGAGTCCCTGCGCCAGGCGCTGATGGCCGGGCCCGTTGCCCTCGACTCGCTGCCGGCCGATCTGCGCGAGCGCGAGATCGCCGCTGACGGACGCACCCGGCTCGAGGTCTATCCGCGGGCGAACCTCACCAAGCGCGAGGCGCTGCGTCGCTTCGTCGAGGCGGTGCGCGCGGTGGCCCCCAACGCCACGGGCGGGCCAATCATCATTCTCGAGGCCGGCGACGCGGTGGTCGCAGCGTTCCGCGAGGCGGGACTCATCGCCGTTTGCTCCATCGCGATCCTGCTTTTCGTGCTGCTGAGGAACGTGCGGGATGTGCTGTTCGTTTTCACCCCCCTCGTTCTGGCGACCCTTCTGACGGTGGCCGCATCGGTTGTACTGAAGCTGCCCTTCAATTTCGCCAACGTCATCGTGCTGCCGCTGCTGTTCGGGCTGGGCGTGGCCAACGGAATCCACATGGTGCTGCGCGGTCGCCACGAGGCCGGCCGCCGCGAGGTCTTCGCCACCAGCACCCCGCGGGCGGTGGTATTCAGCGCGCTGACGACGGTGGGTTCGTTCGGCAGCATCGCGCTTTCCAGCCACCCGGGAACGGCCAGCATGGGTGTGCTGCTGACCGTTGCTATTTCGTTGACCCTGATTTGCACGCTGGTCCTGTTGCCGGCCCTGATGGCGGTGTCGGGCGGGACGGCAGGGAAAGCTTCCTGACTACTTCGCCAGGAGTTCGTCCGTCTTCCTGTTCAGGGTCGCGACCAGGCCGTCGATTCCGGAATCCGCGAGAATTCGCCGGTATTCGGATCGGCGCACGGCCAACTGGCTGACGCTGTTGTCGAGCAGGATGTCGGCGATCAGCCAGCGCGACTTGGTTTCCTTCATCACGTAGGTCAACCCGGCGTCCGTGTCCCCGGCGCCGACGATGCGGGTTTGCACAAGGACGGTATCCTGCGGTCCGGGCCGATCATTCACCGTCTCGAATCGTTCGCCGGAATAGCCGTCGAATTGCGAGGCGTAGGTGGCGATGCTGAGGCGGCGAAAAGCCGCAAGCAACGTCGCCCGCTGCGCCGGCTCGGCCGACTCCCACTGCGAGCCGCCGGCCACGCGGATCATCCGCTCGAGGTCGAAGGCCTTGTCGACGGCCGGCGACAGGGTGTCGAAACGCTGCTTGGCATTCTCCGTCCCGGCCCGCTTCATGGCGGCCAAAAGCTGGTCGTGGAACTCGCCGACGACAGTTGCCGGCGCCGGCCCCGGCGCAGCCTGGGACGACGCCAACGGCGCCCAGGACAGCATCACGGCCAGCACAAGGGGAACGATACGGCAAGGTCGCATCATGACGGCGACTCCGGGAATGGGTGACGGGACGACCTAGTAAGAAAGTAGTTCGTCGGCTTTCGCCGTCAATGTGGCGATCAGGCCATTGATTCCCTGAGTCTTGAGAATATTGCCGTATTCGGAGCGCCGCACGGTCATCTCGCTGATGCCGTCGTCGACGATGACGTCGATGATCCGCCAGCGCCCGCTCATTTCCAGGACCCTGTAGTCCAAGGCCACCGAAGAGCCGTCCGGGTCGACGATTTTGGTCTTGATCAAGCGGGTATTCTGGGGCGCCGGCTTTTCGCCTTCGATCTTGAAGACCTGCCCCGAATAGCCGTCAAACAGCGTGGCGACGGTGCTGATATTGTTGCGCTTGAAGGCGATGGCGAGTCGGTCTTTCTCGTCGGCCGTGGCCTGCTTCCAGTACGCCCCCGTCGCCGTGCCGATCATGATGGGTATGGAAAACGCATCCTCGATGCCGGGCAGCAGCCGCTCGTAGCGCTGCCGGACGGTGAGGGATTTCGCTTCCTTCATGACCCCCAGCAAATGATCCTGAAAGCGTTGAACGACCGAGACGGGGTCGCCTTGCTGGGCCGACGCCGTCAGGGGCGTGACAAAAAAGACGCACAAAATCAGTAGATTACGAAGCTGTGACCCGATTCGCATGGCTCTCTCCGGCACGTTCCATCGTCTGGCTGGCTCTCTTGACCCCGCCGTTTCGACGAACCCTAGGGCCGTCGCCGCCGGTTGACAATAGGTTCCTCCACGCTGGTCCGGTAGCAGGGAGTCAAGCGATTTGATGGCCGCGCCCGCGAGATATGATCGTTGCGATCCCGGAAAAGTTCACTTAAAAGAAACCTCGTTGGGGAATATTGGCGTCTCGCGCTAGGGGTGGCAGGCGGCAATTGTGGATGGACACCGTGTTTAAGCTCTTTTCAAGAATGACCTTGGTGATCGGCGTCGTTGCAACGTTCGCCATGGGGATCGGATCGCCGGCTTGGGCGGAAACGCCCCAGGCCGCGCAGGCGGTGGTGGACGAATCGGATGACGGCGGCGACCCGCTGGAACCGGTCAATCGATTCCTGTTCGAATTCAACGAGATTTTCCAGTTGGTCATTTTGCGGCCGGCGACCGGCATGTATCAGCATTTGATACCGCCGGTGGTTCGCGAAGCCATCAGCCACATGATCGACAACCTGAAAAGCCCGGTCATCGTGGCCAACGACCTGTTGCAGGGCGAAGGGCAGCGGGCCCTGGAAACCACCCAGCGCTTCGTGATCAACACGACGCTGGGCGTCGGCGGCATCATGGATCCGGCCACGAAAATGGGCATCGCCAAGCACAGCGAGGATTTCGGCCAAACCCTGGCGGTCTGGGGGGTGGACGAGATGGTGTACCTGGTTCTGCCCTTCTATGGTCCGTCGAATCCCCGCGATGCCGTTGGCAAGCTTTTCGTCGACAACTATTTCGATCCGCTCGGCCTGTATCTCGAGAACATCGACGAGGACGAGGCGAGGTACGCCCGCATGGCGGTCGGCGCCGTCGACGAGTACGGCGGCGTGATGGACGAGCTTGAGCAGATCAAGAAGACGTCGGTCGACTACTACGCGGCGATCCGCAGCATGTACCGCCAGAAACGGAAAGCGGAAATCGGCAACGGCACCGAAGTCGACCTGCCGCCTATTCCGGACCTGGGCCAGATGCAGGAAGGGACTCCCGCCGACCAGGTGTCGCTGGAACGCAAATAGACGGTCCTCCAGTCTCCGGGATCGTCATTGGAATGACGCCGCCCATCGCTTGGGCGGCGTCGCTTTTTTGGCGGGATGCCGCTCGCACGCGGGCCGGCGGCGGCCAATAACCCTTGACACTCGTTAGGTATTATGGCACTTTGAAGTTACCGGAGCCCGTACGGGTCCGGTGGGGTGTTTTGGCTCGACCGCATGGTGGGCCAATAGGGCGTATTGCTTCACAAGGAGGATATTGCCGATGTCTGACCGAAATCTGTCTCCCAACTGAAGGTTCGAGGTGGCTGCCGCCTTCGCGTATCTCGCGAGGGGGGCGTCGGCTGTTTCGGTAAGTCTTTGCGGGATGGACGCAAGTTTGCCGACAGTGATTGAGAATCCGGGCGCACGGACCGCGCCGCCCAAGTAAAGGGAGATCAAGATCCATGACTGCTATTTCTGTGCCTATCGTCCCGTCGGAAAACGGTGTCGCGCGTTATCTGCGCGAGATCTGGCGGTTCCCGGTGTTGACCGCCGAAGAGGAATACATGTTGGCGCTTCGCTGGCGCGAGCATGGCGACGTCGACGCGGCGCACAAGCTGGTGACCAGCCATCTTCGCCTGGTGGCCAAGATCGCGATGAAATATCGCGGCTATGGGCTGCCGGTGGCCGATCTGCTGTCGGAAGGGAACATCGGCCTGATGAAGGCCGTGAAGAAGTTCGAACCCGAGCGGGGCTTCCGGCTGGCGACGTACGCGATCTGGTGGATCAAGGCGGCGATGACGGAATATGTCCTGCGCTCCTGGTCGCTGGTCCGCATGGGCACGATGGCGGCCCAGAAGAAGATGTTCTTCAACCTACGGCGATTGAAGAGCCGCCTGGAAATCCTCGACAACGGGGACATCAGCGTCGACGATGCGCGCGCCCTGGCCGAACGGCTGAACGTGTCGGAGGAAGAGATCGTCGACATGAACCGGCGCATTTCCTCGCGCGACGCGTCTCTCAACACGCCGCTGGGCGAGGAAGAGGGGATGGAGTTCCAGGACACCCTGGTCGACGATTCGCCGTCGCCGGAAGCGATTGCCATTCGGGGCGACGAGGCTTCCCGCCGCCGGCGCTTGCTGGTCGACGCGCTCAAAACCCTGAACGAGCGCGAGCGCCACATTTTCGTCGAACGGCGGCTGAAGGAAGATCCCGTCACTCTGGAGGAACTCGGCCAGCATTACGGCATCAGCCGGGAGCGGGTCCGTCAGCTCGAAGCCCGCGCCTTCGAGAAGATCCAGGATCTGGTCCGCGTGAACGCCGGGGCCGACGCCTCGGCGCTCGCCGCGTAGTCTCTCTTCCGACTCCCGCAGGCCATGGGCGACAAATCGGCCCTGACCGCCGGCAAGCCGGCCATCCCTCCGGAAGTGGAGGGATGGCTTGACTTCGTCCGGGCAGGCAATAAGTTGTCGCTCGGGCGACTTCGGGACCGGCGGGTGCCTTCGTAAAACAAACGTCGACAATCCGTGATCCTAGGACAGGGAAAAGGCGCGGTATGATTACGCTTGAGCGGCTCACGAAAAAATTCGGCTCCATCCTTGCCGTGGATGGGCTCTCTCTTTCCGTTCAGCGCGGTGAAGTTCTGGGGTTCCTGGGGCCGAATGGCGCCGGAAAAACCACCACCATGCGCATGATCACCGGTTTCCTGTCGCCGACCGGCGGGACCGCGGCGGTCGGTGGGTTCGATGTCACCAAGACGCCCATCGCCGTGCGCCGCCTGATCGGCTACCTGCCGGAGGGGGCGCCGCTGTACGGCGACATGACGCCGGCGGCGTTCCTCGACTTCATTGCCGGGATGCGGGGCTTCGGCGGCGCCGAAAAAAAACGACGCATGGACTGGACGGTGGAAACTCTCCAGTTGGGCGACGTGCTGCACCGGCCGATCGACACGCTGTCGAAGGGCTACAAGCGGCGGGTGGGATTGGCCCAGGCCATTCTGCACGATCCGGCCGTGCTTATCCTCGACGAACCGACGGATGGGCTGGACCCCAACCAGAAGCATCAGGTCCGCGCGCTGATCCGCAGCATGGCCCGGGACAAGGCTATCGTCATCTCGACCCACATCCTGGAAGAGGTGGAGGCCGTGTGCACGCGCTCGGTGGTCATTGCCGGCGGGCGGATCGTCTTCGATGGGGCGCCGCGCGATCTTCAGCGGCGTTCGCGGCGACACAACGCCGTGGAAATCCGGCTCGCCGTCCAATCGTCGGCGGCGCTGGCCGGCGAAATCGCCGCCTTGCCGGGAGTCGCAGCGGTCGACGCCCTGGATGAGGAGGGCGGGTTGGCGACTCTTCTGGTGGTGCCGCACGACGGGCGGCCGATCATCCACGATCTGAGCGAGTGCATCCGGGCCAGCGGGCTGGCCATCGAAGAGATGCATACCGAGCGCGGCGACCTTGCCGAGGTCTTCCGCCAGCTCACCATCGCCGCCTGAGGGGGAGGCCGCCATGCACAACGTTCTGACCATTTTCCGGCGCGAGTTCGGCGCCTATTTCTCGACGCCGCTGGCCTACGTCTTCATCGTGATCTTTCTGGCGCTGAGCGGCGCCTTCACCTTCTACATGGGGTATTTCTTCGAGCGGGGGCAGGCCGATCTCCAGGCCTTCTTCGCGTTCCATCCCTGGCTCTATCTGATCTTCGTGCCGGCAGTGTCCATGCGCCTGTGGGCCGAAGAGCGCAAGGGCGGAACCATCGAGCTTCTGATGACGCTGCCGGTTTCGACGTCGCAAGTGGTCATCGGCAAGTTCCTGGCGGCCTGGGCGTTCGTCGGCATCGCGCTGGCCCTGACCTTTCCCATCTGGATCACCGTCAACTATCTGGGCGACCCCGACAACGGCGTCGCCTTCGCCGGATATCTGGCCAGCCTGATCATGGCCGGCGCGTTCCTGGCGATCGGCGCCTGCGTTTCGGCGCTGACCAAGAACCAGGTCATCGCCTTCATCCTGGCCGCCGTCGTCGGTTTCCTGTTCCTGACCAGCGGGCTGGAGATCGTCATCGCCTTCTTCCGGGGATGGGCGCCCGACGTCGTCGTCGATGCGGTCGCCGGGATGAGCTTCCTCACCCATTTCACCTCGATCACCGCCGGGGTCATCGATCTTCGCGACGTGATCTTCTTCGGGTCGTTGATGGCGGTTTGCCTGTTCATCAACGTCCTTCTCGTCGACACGCGAAAGGGAGCGTGAGGCCAACCATGGAACGGATAAAGGCCTTGGGCCAGTCGAAGATCGCCGTCATCGCCGGGGTTATGGCGGTGATCCTGTTCGTTTGCGTCAACGTGCTGTCGGAAACCACCCTGCGTTCGGCCAGGCTTGATCTCACCGAGAACAAGCTGTTCACGCTCTCGCAGGGGACCCGCGAGGTCCTGGCGGCGATCGACGAGCCGATCACGCTACGCCTCTACGCCTCGCGATCCCTGGCCGAAGGGGCGCCCGCCTATGGCGATTTCATCGGGCGGGTCCGCGAACTGCTTCAGCAGTACGCCGACCTTTCGCGCGGCATGATCCGCCTGCAGATCTACAACCCCGAGCCCTATTCCGTTCAGGAGGACGAGGCGGTCGCCTACGGTTTGCAAGGCGTGCAGCTCGACCAGGGCGGCGAGACCGTCTATTTCGGCTTGGCGGCGACCAACAGCACCGACGACCAGGAGGTGGTTCCGTTCTTCGACACCCAGCGCGAGCGCTATCTGGAGTACGACCTGACGCGGATGCTGTTCAATCTGGCGCATCCCAAGAAGAAGGTGGTCGGCCTGATGGCCTTCCTGCCGATCGATAGCGATCCGCTCAAGGAGTACAAGCCCTGGGCGGTGGTCGAGCAACTGGAGCAGTTCGTCACCGTTCGCGCCATCGGCCGCAGCGTCAAGCACATCCCCGACGACATCGATCTTCTGATGATCGTGCATCCCGTCGGGGTTGAGGACGCCACCCTCTACGCCATCGACCAGTACGTCCTGCGCGGCGGCCGGGCCGTCGTCTTCGTCGATCCGCATTCCGAGGCCGAGGCCGAAATGAGCGCGGCCATGCGCCGGCCGCCGGCCGACACCGGCTCCGACCTCGGCAAGCTTTTCGCGGCCTGGGGGATCGACTATTCGCCGACGACCTTCATCGGCGACCGCGAGGCGGCGACGCGCGTCCAGGTGCCGGGTGCCGGCGGGCGTCCTGCGGTCACCGACTATGTGTCGTGGCTTGGCCTCACGCAGCAGAACTTCAACGCCAACGACGTGACGACCAGCGAGATCGCCCGCGTCTTCATGGCCGCCGCCGGTGCGCTTTCGAAGAAGGACGGGACGGACATCGAGTTCACCCCCCTGATCCAAACCAGCGAACGCGCCATGCGGATCGAGGCCTCGAAGGTGCGCATGCAGCCGGACCCGGCGCGGCTTCTGAAGAACTTCAAGTCCGAGGCCCACCCGTTCACCCTGGCGGCGCGCATTCAGGGTCGACTGAAGACGGCTTTCCCCGACGGGGCGCCCAAGGAAGCGGCCGGCGAGGCGAAGGAGGGCGGCGAGGCGGCGCCGGATACGGCCCCGAAGGCCGAGCACCTGACGCAGTCGGTTGGGCAAGCGAACCTGATCGTCGTCGCCGATACCGACATGCTGGCCGACCGCTCGTGGCTGCAGTTCCAGAACTTCTTCGGCCGCCAGGTTGCCGTTCCCACCGCCAACAACGCCGCCTTCGTCATCAACGCGGTGGACAATCTGCTGGGCAGCAACGCCCTGATCAACCTGCGCAGCCGCGGGCTGTCGGTCCGTCCCTTCCATCGCATCGAGGCCCTGAAGCGGGACGCCGAGCAGCGCTACAGCAAGACCGAGCAGGAACTGCTCGAGAAGCTTAAGGTGACCAACGAGCAGATGGGCAAGCTGAACACCAAGGACGGCAGCGGCGAGGCCATCCTGAGCGATTCCCAGCGCGAGACCATGGCCAAGTTCCGGGCCGACCTTATCGACATCCGCCAGCAGTTGCGCGAGGTCCAGCACAACCTGCGCAAGGACATCGAGGCCCTCGATACCGGGCTCAAGATCATCAACATCTGGGCGGTTCCGGCGATCATCTGTCTCATCGCCGTCGCCATGGCGTGGGCCAAGCGCCGCCGGCACCGCCTGCGGTCCATCGACGGGTAAAGGTCCCTCTGCACAGCCATCGCAAGCCGGGAGCATTGTTTCAGCCATGACGCCGAGAAGTCTTTTGGGTTTGGGGGCCGTCACCGTGGTGGTGGCCATCGCGGCGGTAGCCTCGGTTGCCAGCCGTTATGCCGGAACGCCGGCCGTGCGCGACGAGAGCCCTGTCTTCAAGGGGCTGGACGAACGCCTCAATTCGGTCGGCCGGCTGACCGTGAAGACGGCCGAGGAGGAGTTCACCATCCAGCGTGACGGGGCGGCCTGGACCATGGTGGACAAGCAGGGATATCCGGTGGACGCCGAAAGGGCGCGCACGGCTCTTTTCCAATTGTCCCAGCTGCGGCTGGCGGAGGCGAAGACCCGAATGCCGGAGCGCTATCCGCGCATCGAAGTCGAAGACCCCACCGCCAAGGATGCCAAATCGGCTCGCCTGACGGTCAAGGACCAGGCGGACGGGGTCCTGGCCGATGTCATCGTCGGCAAGGCCAAGACCACGCTGGCCGGCGGCGTTGGCGGCACTTACCTGCGCAAGCCCGGGGAAGCCCAGGCATGGCTGGCGCGGGGCGTCCTCGACCTCAGGGAAAGGGCGGCCGACTGGCTGGTCAAGGATGTCATCGACATCGACGAGAAGCGCATCCGCCGTGTCGCGACGATGCCCAAAGCCGGCGATCCAGCCGTTGTCGTCAGGAACGCGCCTGAAGAGCGGGCCTTTACGTTGGAGGGCGTTCCCGAGGGCAAGACCGCCAAGAAGGACGAGCTCGGCGCCTTCGGCACGGCGCTGGGCGGTCTCAATCTTCTCGACGTCATGCCGGCCGACAAAAAGCCGCTGCCGGCCGATGCCGGGGCCAGGGCCGAGGTCGAAACCTTCGACGGCCTGCTGATCAAGGTCGTCATGGAGGAATCGGACAAGGGAATTTTCGCCCACTTCGAAGCGGCGGCCACCGCCGGCCACGCCGACGCCGAAAAGGAAGCCGAGGCCATCAACGCCAGGGTCGGCAAATGGGTCTACCTGGTGCCCGAGTACAAACTGCGCCCTCTTTTGAAGGCACGGGGCGATCTCATCGAGGGATGATCCGGGGCCGCGCCTTGCGCGGACGGGGCGGCGATGCCACCCTGTGCCGATGATCGTCCTGTTCACCGATTTCGGGGTCGCTGGTCCCTACGTCGGCCAGCTTAGGGCCGTCCTCGCCCGGCACGCACCGGCAACGCCGGTCATCGAGCTTTTCTCGGACGCTCCCGCCTGCGACCCCAAAGCCGCCGCCTATCTTCTGGCTGCCTATATCGGGGAATTTCCCGTCGGTACGGTCTTTCTCGGCGTCGTCGATCCCGGCGTCGGGGGGCGGCGCAAGGCCGGCGTTCTTTTTGCCGGCGGCCGCGGGTTCGTCGGTCCCGACAATGGGCTTTTCGAGATCGTCGTCCGGCGGGCGCAGGAGACGCCGCGCTGGCGCGAGCTTGCGGTTGCCGCCGACGGCATCTCGGCCACCTTCCACGGCCGCGACATCTTCGCTCCGGCGGCGGCCCTGCTGGCATGTGGCGCCATGCCGGACGGCCGCGACCAGCCGCTTGCCGCAATGCGGCGGCCGGCGTGGCCCGACGATCTGGCGGAGGTCATCTACATCGATGGATTCGGCAACGCCATGACGGGCCTCAGGGCGGACCGGGTTGCCGCCGCCACCGGCCTCATCGTTGGCGGCGTACACCTGGCAAGAGCGCGGACCTTTTCCGACGTGCCGGAGGGCGCGGCCTTCTGCTACCAAAACGCCAACGGGCTGATCGAGATCGCCGTCAATCAAGGCCGCGCCAGCGAGCGATTGGGCCTGAAAGTCGGAACGCCGGTGGAAATCGCTGGAATGTGATGGCTTTCACAGCCATGCTGGCAAGGGTGAGGTATCAATAAACGGCCAAGTTGTGACGGAAAGGGATGCCGGCCGGGGAGCGGCACCAGTCTGCTGACAAGGATCCTGCCGGCGAAGTGGGGGGGGTGAATGGGGTTCGGGGTCAAGTTTCTGGGGGTGCGGGGGAGCATTGCGGTGCCGTCCGCCCAATATATCCGGTATGGCGGCAACACCAGTTGCATCGAGGTCCTTGCCGGCGAGCGCAAGTTCATCCTCGACGCGGGAACCGGAATTCGCGCGCTCGGCCCCGAATTCCTCCGCGAGGGCATCCGCGACGTCAATCTGCTGCTGACCCACACCCACTGGGACCATATCAACGGCTTTCCCTTCTTCACGCCGGCCTATAACCCGAAGTGGACCCTTCGCATCCGGGCCGGCCATTTGGCGGGGATCGGCACCATCCGGGAAATCCTCTCCGATCAGATGACCCATCCGATGTTCCCGATCCCCCTGGCGGCGATGCGGGCCAACCTGGTCATGGAGGATTTCGCCGCCGGCGATGCTTTCGACCTTTATCCGGACGTGCACGTTCGCACGGCCCCGCTCAATCACCCGAACAACGCCACCGGCTATCGGATCGAGCATGGGCGCAAGGCGATCTGTTACGTGACCGATACCGAACACGTCCCCGGGCGGATCGATCAGCGCATCGTCGATTTGGTCGAGGGGGCAGATCTGATGATCTACGACAGCACCTACACCGAGGAAGAGTTCCCGGCGAAGGTCGGATGGGGCCACTCCACCTGGAACGAGGGGGTGCGGTTGTGCCGGGCGGCGGGCGTCAAGAAGCTGGCCCTCTTCCATCACGATCCCGACCACGACGACGCCTTCATGGCCAGGTTGGAAGCCGACGCCAAGGCCGAATGGCCGGGCTGCTTTGCGGCCCGCGACGGCATGGTGGTGACGGTCGATTGACGCCGGTCAGCGGGCGGGCGGCGGAGCCTGGGTCTCGGACGGCGGAGTCCGACCCTTGGCGAAGTTTCCGGCGGCGATTTCCTCGCGTGAGCGCCGTTCGAAATAGGCGTCCCGTTCATCGAGGGACATCGGCGAGATGCGCACCACCACGCGGCGGTTGATCGCCTGGTTTTCCGGGATTGGGGCGCCTTCGGCGGTGCGGTTGGGAAGTTTCGGCCGCGTCTCGCCGTAGCCGACGGCCTTCATCTTGTCGCCGGCCAGCCCCTGCGTCATGAACAGGCGCACGACGGCGGACGCCCGTCCGGCCGACAATTCCCAGTTGGAGGGAAATCTGGCGGTGCTGATGGGGTCGTCGTCGGTATGGCCCTCAACCTCGATGACAAAGGGCTCATAGCGGGGCGCCATCAGGGTTTTGGCCATGTTGAAAAGGATGGGGATGGCCACCTCGCGGATGTCGGCCGCGCCGGGCCTGAAGAAGGCAGAACTATCCAACTCCATGACCACGCCCCGGGAATCGGTTCCGATCGCCACCGCCTGATCGGCCTGCAGCGCGAAGACGACGTCCTCCAAATCCACCTTCATCAGGGCGATGGGGCTTTGCTCCTTGGCTTTGTCACCCTGCTTGCCGAGTTGGTCGAGGATGCCGGCCTTCACCTGCTCGTAGATGGGAATGTCGATCTTGGAGAACGAGACCAGCATGATGAAGAACGCCATCAGCAACGTCACCGCATCGGAATAGGTGAGAAGCCAGGCGTCGGGGTTGTCTTCGTCTTCGTCCTTCGGCGCAGGGATCAAACGTCGGGTCGCCATGTCGTCGTCACCGCTTCATCGTGTCGATGTTGAAGTGAATGGCCGGATCGAGATAGCTGTTCATCTTGTCCTGGATGTAGCGGGGGCTCTTACGGTCCGCCAGCAACGCCAAACCTTCCGCCACCAGGTAATTGCGGAAGCGAACGATCTGTTCGCGCTGCTGCACCTTCGAGGCGACGGGCAGAAAGATCAACCGCGCCAGCAGAATGCCGTACAGCGTCGTGATCAGGGCGACGGCCAAACCTGTTCCCAGTTGACCCGGGTCCGCTTGCAGGGAGCCGAGCATGATGATGAGACCGACCACCGTGCCGATCATGCCGAAGGCCGGGGCGATGGCCCCCATCGTCTTCAGGATATTCACCTGGACAGTATTGCGCCCGTAGGTGGTCTCGATGGAGTTGTGAAGGATTTCCCGGACCTCGTCGCCGGTATAGCCGCTGACGACCATTTCGATGCCGAAGCGCAGGAACAGGTCACCGCGTACCGCCTTGCGGCCCTCGTTTTCAAGGGCGGGCAGGCCGCTTTTCTGCACCAGGTAGGCCCAGCGGATGACCCGGCCGACTTCCGATTTCAGGATATTGCGGCCGACGGAGGCGCGCTTGAAAATGCGCCAGATGAGCTTGAGCGACAGCCCGACGTAACGAGCCTCGTAGGAGACAAAAGTCGCCGCCAAGGTTCCGCAGAAGACCATGACGAAGCTGGAAAAGCTGGCGAAAATCAGGAAATTGTCGGTCGCGAGCAGGATGGACCCAAGGAACAGGCCGAGCGCGGCTAAAAACGCAATGATCGTCGATAAAGACATGCTTGAGCCCCCGCCCCGCTTTCGCCGCCCGCGTTAAGCCGTTTGTTGTCTGTGGAAAGTCCCCCCTGATGTCCGGCTTCCCACACCGGATGCGGCCTTGCGAGTAGGGCCGCGTGGCTCAACTCTTACCACAAATTCGTTTGAATGGTCACGATTTTCAAAACCGCCGCGGCGCTCAGCGCTCGCGGAACGCTTCGTGACGAAGCTTGAGAACGGGCCTGATCAGGTATTCGAGGAAGGTTCGCGTCCCGGTATGGATGTCGACCGTCGCCTCCATGCCGGGAATGATCGGCAACTCGCCTTGCTTCTGGCCAAGATAGGTCTTGTCGGTTTCGACCAGGACGCGAAAGAAGGGGACCCCCTTGTCGTCCGCGCTGCTGTCCGGCGCCACCATGGTGACGATCCCCTCCAGGCCGCCATAGCGGGAATAGTCGTAGGTGGAAATCTTCACGGTGGTGGCCTGCCCAACCCGCACGTAGCCGCGGTCGGTGGGGTTCAGTTTGGCCTCGATGACGACGTTTTCCCCGGTCGGGACGATCTCCATGATCGGCTCGCCCGCCTTCACCACGCCGCCGATGGTGTGGTAGCGCAGGTTCTTGATGATCCCCTCGATCGGGCTGCGGATGTCGGTCCGGATCTTCTGCTCGGTCGCCTGTGACAGAAGCTCGCGGGTGCGGGCGATCGACTGCTCGGTCTTCACCAGTTCTTCCTGCGCTTCCCGCCGGAAGCGGATGCGTTCTTCGCCGACGCGCTGCTGGGCTTCGGAGACGGCGGCCTGGGCGCGCGAGATCGACGGCGTCAGCGAGTTGATGTCGGAGACGATGGATTCGACCTGTTCCTTGAGGATGCCCCGGACCTCATCGAGGGCGGCGCGCGCGCGCGGGATCGATTGGTTCAAGCCGTTGATCTGTCCCTCCAGACTCTTGACCTCGCTTTCGAGTTGCAAGTGGTCCATCTTCGAAATCAAACCGTCGGCGACCAGCTTGGTCGACATCGCGAACCGTTCCCTGAGCAGCCTCAGATTGTTGGTCGATGTCGTCCGCTGGGTTTCCAGCTCCTTGATCTCCAGTTCCTTCTGCCGGATCTGCTGTTGCAGCGATCCTGCCGGCGAGCTGAGCTCGCGCTTGCGATCCTGCAACGCCCGCATCCGCGCATTGAACTCTTCGACCTCCAGTTCGCGCTGGCGGATGAGCTGGAGCTGGACGCCGATCTTGGCGTCCAGCTGTTGCTGGCGCGCCACATAGGAGCGCTGCTCGGCGACCGCCTGGATGGGGCGCCTGTTCTGCAGGTCCTCGGGGATGGCCAGCGGCGTTCCCTGCGTCTCGGCCTCGAGGCGCGCCTTGACCAGCAGATCGCTGTCCCGCCGGGTTTCCAGTTCCTCGCGATTGACGCCGCTGACGCCGAGACCCAGCTGCAAAAGAAGCTGGCCCTCCCTGACGACATCGCCGTCCTCGACGTGGATGGCCTGGACGATGCCGCCTTCGAGGTGTTGGATGACCTTGATGTTGCCGCGGGGGATCACCTCGCCGGTGGCGATTGAAACCTCGTCGAGCTCAAAGTAGTTCGACCAGACGATCAGCGCGCCCAGGAGAATCATCACCGGCCAGGCGACGGTCCGCCAGGTCGGCAACGGGTGGCTGTCCATAAGATGATCGAGACGGCTCATGCCTCACCGATACCGTCCGCCTCCGGCGCGGGGGCCATGCCGTTCGTTCCGGTCGCCTTCTTCCCCCCTTCCGTGACAGTCCAGCGGGGGCGTCCTGCCGGAGCGACGCGCAGAAGGGGCTTCGTGCCGGAGGTTCCGCCGGGTAGGTGGGCGGCCTCCTTCATCATGTCGGCGGCGACCAGCTTGGCCACGGCCGCGCCATGTGCGGTCGGCAGATTGTCAGGGCCGGGGCGGCCATGCGGCGGGGAAGTCAACGGACGGGACGCGGGAATCAGGAGCGAACCGGCGTCGGCGGCTTCCTTGGCATATCCGGACGCGGCCGCGACCGGAGCGGTCCTCAGCGGCCGTTTCGCCGGGCCGGTAGCCTCGGCGTCGGCCGGCATCTCCCCGCCCAGCGGTTTGACGCCCGTCGCCGGCGGGGCCGCCGCGGTCCGTGCTCCGGCGCCGAACAGTCGGGGGAGAATTTCCTGGGCCGGGCCCGCCAGCGCCAGGCGGCCGCGGTCGAGGGCGAACAGATCGCGGCAGATCGACAGCAGGATCGGGCTGTGCGTGACGATGATGACCGTACAGGCGCGGCCGATCTCCTCCAGGGTCTTGCGGAGGTCGTGCTCGGCCTGCCGGTCGAGGCTGCTCGACGGTTCGTCCAGCAGCAGGACCGGAGGCTGGCCGACCAGCGCGCGGGCGATCGAGATGCGCTGGCGCTGGCCGCCCGACAGCCGCTGGCCGGCCTCGCCGATCTCGGTGGCGTAGCCGTCCGGCTGATCGATGACGAACTGGTGGATTCCAGCGGCCTTGGCGGCGCGGATGATCTCCTCGTCGGAAGCGTCGGGAATGCGGTTGGCGATGTTGTCGCGCACCGAGCCGGCGAACAGCACGTTCTCCTGGGGAACGTAGCCGATCCATGTCGCCAGCTCGGAGCGGGAAAACTGGCTGATGTCGGCGCCGTCCAGCAGGACGCGCCCGGCCGTGGGCACATAGAGGCCCTGCAAGATCTTGAGAAGGGTGGTCTTGCCGCTGCCGTTGCGCCCGACCAGGGCGTTGACGCCGCCCCGCGCGATCCGGAAGGACACGTTGTCGACCACGGCGGCGGAGTCCTCGCCATACGCGAACGTGACGTTTTCGAGGACGACCTCGCCCCGCGGCTTGTCCATCTTGATGTCGGTATGCAGACGCTCGCTAGGCTCCGCGAAAAGCTGGCCGAGGCGGTCCGCGGCCTGCTTGAAGCTCGAATAGGTCCGCCATTGATTGACCAGCTGGTTGAGCGGCCCGATGAGGCGCCCGGACAGCATGTTGGTGGCGATCAGGCCACCGATGGTGAGGCGCTGATCGATGATGGCGATGGCCCCGACCGCCGTCAGGCAGACCGTGGTCACCATCGTCAGGGCGGCCCCCAGGTTGCTGTAGGTGTCCGTCTTGCCGCCACGGGCGACCGCGCGCTCGATGTTTTGGGCGTGGCGCTCCTCCCAGATGGGCCGGATGGCGCGATCGAGCGCCAGCGCCTTGATGGTCGTGCGCCCGGCGATCATCTCGGCGATCAGGCTGTCCCGGGATTGCGAGGCGTCGCGTTCCTCGTCGTTGGCACTGGCCACGACGTTGCCCGACCGCCAGGCCACGAACACGAAGATGGGAAGCAGGATCAGCAGCACCCAGGCGATGGCCGGGGCGACCACGAAAATGACGCCGAGAAAGAGAATGGCAAAGGGCAGGTCGGCGACGAGGATCGCCGAGGCGCCGGACAGCGTGTTGCGAACGACGTCGACGTCCCGGAACAGGGTCTGCCAGTAGGCTCCGGGCTTGGACTCGAGGGTCTTGAGCGGCAGCGCCATGAACTTTTCGAAGACCAGTTGCCCGACCGAAACGTCGACCCGCAGGGCAATCCGCTGCAGGATGCGGGAACGCGACTGGCGCAGGACATAGTCGAAGGCAAGCACGAACAGCATGCCGATCATCAGCCCTTCTAGGGTCTTGATGCCGGCATGATAGACAACCCGGTCGTACACCTGCATCGTAAACACCGGAACCGCGAGAGCTAGCGCGTTGACGAAAAAGGACATCGCCAACACTTCGCGGAAAACCGGCATGATCGGTTTCATGAACGACCGGAGCCAACTTTTGGTCGAGGGTGAACTCGCGACCAAGCGTTTCTCCGTAACGTATCAGTTAAAAAATTTAGCTATCTGATTGTAAGCCCTATCAGATTCCCCAACGCCACTTTGATGTGGATACCATCGGCTGCCCAAGGATATCAACAAAATTATAGGGTTAACGGGTTAACGTATAATAAAGGCGGCGGGCGAAACTGGGCTCGGAGTTCGCTGTTGACCTGTTGACCGGCTGCCATTCTAGTAAAGCGGCCGCGTTTTCGGGAGCAGGGGCAAGGGGGGATGACCGGCCATGCCGGAACCTAAATCCGATCGAAGCCGGAAGGACAAAGGCGGCAAAGGGGGCCGATCGCGCCTTCGCCGGGTATTCAGCGCGGACAGATTGATCGGTTTGGGCCTGCTGGGGGCGTTGCTGGCGTTTTTCCTGTCCAATCCCTATCCGCTGCAACTTGCCCAGACGAAGACCTTCGATCTGTATCAGCGAATGTCACCGCGGACGGTGCCGCCGCCCGAGAGCAAGCCGGTCACCATCATCGATCTTGACGAGGACAGTCTTTCCGAGGTGGGGCAGTGGCCGTGGCCGCGCAACGTCATCGCGCGATTGGTAAGCAATCTGACGCAGATGGGGGCGGTGCTGGTGGCCTTCGACATGGTCTTCCCGGAGGCCGACCGCATGAACCCGCTGACCATCGCCGATTCCATCGCCGGCCTCGATGAGGAAACCCGCGAGCGGCTGCGCGGGCTTCCCGGCAACGACGCGTTATTTGCCGACGTGATCAAGCGGGGACGGGTGGTTCTGGGACAGGCCGGCTTTCGCGGAGAGAAGGCGGACGCCACGCCCCCGGTGCGCAAGTCGATCGCGCTGAAGGGACCCAAGCCGCACCAATTCGTCGAGAATTTCCGCTCGCTGGTCCGCAATGTGCCGGTCATCGAGAAGGCGGCTCTCGGCCACGGCATCTTTTCGTTGGCCTCCGAGCCGGACGGCATCGTGCGGAGGGTTCCGACGATTTTCGCCCACCAGGGGGAGCTTTATCCGTCGCTGCCGATCGAGATGCTTCGCGTTCTCTTCCAGCGACCCACCCTGCTGGTGGAGACCAACGAGGCGGGCGTGACGTCGATCGGCATCGCGTCGAAAAGCGTTTTCCCGCCAAACGGGCTCAAGCTTGGCACCGACAGCAAAGGCCGGGTGTGGCCGTATTTCTCCAAGCGCGACAGGGCGAAATACGTTTCCGCTCGCGAGGTCCTGACCGGAACCGCCGACCCGGCCCTCATCCGCGGCAAGCTGACCATCATCGGAACGTCGGCGGTCGGCCTGCTCGACATTCGCTCGACGCCGACCGAAGAGATCATGCCCGGCGTCGAGGTCCACGCCCAGCTGATCGAGGCCGTGCTGACCGGCAACTTCCTGTCGCGCCCCAACAACATCAACGGCGCCGAAGCGGCGCTCGTCCTGATCGGCGGCCTTCTGATCATCTGGCTGGTGCCGGCGGTGGGGGCGCGTTGGACCCTGCTGCTGTTCCTGGTCATCGCGGGTTCCGCGCTCGGCACGTCGTGGTACCTGTTCGCCGAGCGGAAGATCCTGTTCGACGCCGGCTTCGCCGTGGCCTCGATGCTGGTCCTCTATGTCCTTCTGACCTACACCGGCTATGCCCGCGAGGAGGCGGGAAGACGCCAGGTGCGCAATGCCTTCGCGCACTATCTGTCGCCCGCCATGGTCGAGAAACTGGCCGAAAATCCGTCGCAGCTGTCGCTCGGCGGCGAGAAGCGCGACATGACCATGCTGTTCTGCGACGTGCGCGGCTTCACCACCATCTCCGAGCAGTTCGATGCCGAGGGCCTGACCCGCCTGATCAACAAGCTGCTGACGCCGCTGACCGACATCATCCTCAATCGCCAGGGCACCGTCGACAAATACATGGGCGACTGCATCATGGCGTTCTGGAACGCGCCCTTGGACGATGCCGAGCACGCCCGCCACGCCTGCCTCGCCGCACTCGCCATGAACGCCGAGATGGTTCCGCTCAACCAGCGCCTCGAAGCCGAGGCCCAGGCCGAGGGGCGTCCCCATCTTCCGCTGAAGATCGGCATCGGCATCAATTCCGGCGACGTGGTGGTCGGCAATATGGGGTCGGATCAGCGCTTCGACTATTCGGTGCTGGGCGATCACGTGAATTTGGCGTCGCGCCTCGAAGGCCAGAGCAAGACCTATGGCGTGGACATCATCATCGGCGACAACACGTGGCGAAAGGCGCCCGACCTGGCGGTCCTCGAACTCGACCTCATCAAGGTCAAGGGCAAGACGGCGGCAGTCCGCGTCCATACCCTGCTCGGCGACGAGGCCGTTTGCGAGAGCGAGGTCTTTCGGGCGTTGAGCGGCCGGCATTCCGCGATGCTGGAAGCCTACCGGGGCCAGCGGTGGCAGGAGGCACTCGCCCAGATCGACGGCTGCCGGAAACTCTGCGACGGTCACAACCTGGGCGGCGTCTACGATCTCTACGAGGCGCGTGTCCGCGAGTATGAGGCGAACCCTCCCTGTCCCGGCTGGGACGGCGTTTTTACCGCCATGTCCAAATAGACTCTCCGGACTCTGTCCAACTGGACTCTCCATCTCGGAAAAGAAAATCGCCCAGCCGGGGAATGACCGGCTGGGCGATGTCGTTTGGAAAAGGCCGATCGGGCTATTTCTGCTGGAGATCCAGCTTCACCTCGAAGACACCGTCGTTGGGGATGCGCTTGCGGCCGAAGCCCTTCGAGGCCGAGAGCTGGAGCATCTTGCGATTGTCCTCCAGCACCTGGCCGATCATCCACTTGGTGCCCCGCTCGCGACAGTACTTGATCATCTTGTCGAGGAGTTTGGAGCCCAACCCCATGTCCTGAAGGTCGGAGCGCACGACGATGGCGAATTCGGCCCGCTCGTTGTTCGGGTCGGTGACCGTGCGGACCACGGCAAGCGTTTCGCGTCCCGGCCCGTCCTTCTTGGGAGTGCTGGCGATGAACGCCATCTCACGGTCATAGTTGAGCTGGGTGAGCCGGGCCATTTCCGAATGGGGAAGCTGGCGGACGGTACCGAAGAAGCGGAAGCGGATGTCCTCGGGCGTCAGTTTCGAAACGAAGTCATAGTGCTCCGGTTCGTCCTCGGGCCGAATGGGACGCAGGATGGTCTTGCGCCCATCGTTGAGGGGGAATTCCTCTTCGAGGTTCTTCGGATAGGGACGGATGGCCAGGCGCTTGCCTTCCTCGGCGGGAACGGGACGGACCCGGATTCTGGCGTCGACCGCCAGCACGCCCTTCTCGTCGGCGAACAGCGGGTTGATGTCGAGCTCGGCGATCTCGGGAAAATCGATGATCAGCTGCGAAATCTGCAGCAGGACCATCTTGACCGCATCGAGATCGGCCGCCGGCCGGTCGCGATAACCCTTCAGCAGCTTGTAGATGCGGGTCCGCGAGATCAGCTCGTCGGCCAGCGCCATGTTGAGCGGCGGCAGGGCGACGGCGCGATCCCCGATCACCTCGACGGCGGTGCCGCCGTGGCCGAACAGGATGGTCGGCCCGAAGATGTTGTCGGTGGTGGTGCCGACGATCAGCTCGTGAGCCCGCGGCCGGACCGCCATCTGCTGGACGGTGAACCCTTCCAGCTTGGCCTTGGGGAAGGCCTTGCCGATCTTTTCCAGCATCGTCCTGGCTTCGCTCAGCACGACATCGGCGGTGTCGAGGAACAGGCGCACGCCGCCGGCGTCGGACTTGTGCGTGATGTCGGGCGACATGATCTTGAGGGCGACCGGGAAGCCGATCTCGGCGGCCTTCTTCGCCGCCTCTTCCGGCGTCTTCACGATTTCCGTGCGCACCGTGGGGATGCCATAGGCGGCGATGGCGGCCTTCGCCTCGGCCTCGCTCATCATTTCCCGCTTCTCGGCCATGACCTTCTTAATGAGGTTGCGGACGAATTCGGTATCGGGCGTGAAGTCGGTTGGCGCCGACGGTGGAGTTTGCGTCAGCAGGTCCTGGTTGCGGCGGTAACGGACCATATGCATGAAGGCCTGGACGGCCCCCTCGGGGGTCTCGTAGGTCGCGATGCCGGCGTCCCGGAACATGCGGCGCGCCTCGGCGACAACCTGGCCGCCGATCCAACTGCTCAGGATGTTCGACTGGTTTTTCTTGGCGGTGTCGACGATGGCTTGCGCCGCCTCGGTGCTCGATGCGGTGGCGGTCGGGCAGTGCATGGCCAGGATGGCGTCGACTTCGGGCGCCTTGCACAGGATGTCAAGCGTGGCCGAATAGCGCTCGCCGGGGGCGTCGCCGATGATGTCGACCGGGTTGGACTTGGACCAGGTGTCGGGCAGCACGGCGTTGAGTTTCGCCAACGTTTCGGCCGACAGTTCGGCAAGGGTGCCGCCGCCTTTGATGAGGGCGTCGACGGCAAGCACACCGGCGCCGCCGCCGTTGGTCATGATGACCAGGCGTTCGCCCTTGAGCGGGCGGGAACGGGCCAGAGTTTCGCTGGCCGCGAACAACTCGTCGATGGAATACACCCGCAGCATGCCGGCGCGGCTGATGGCGGCGTCATAAACGTCATCGGCGCCCGCGAGGGCGCCGGTGTGCGAGGCAGCCGCTTTGGCGCCCTCGGCAACCCGGCCCGATTTGATGACCAGAATGGGTTTGTTGCGGGCCGCGGCGCGCGCCGCCGACATGAAGTTGCGCCGTTCCTTGATGGATTCGATGTAGAGCAGGATGGCACGGGTGTGCGGGTCGCTTCCCAGGAAATCGATGATGTCGCCGAAATCGATGTCGACGGTGTCACCCACCGATATGAAGTGCGAGAAGCCGATGTCGTGGGTGCGCGCCCAATCGAGAACGGCGGTGCAGAGCGCCCCCGATTGCGACACGAAGGCGATGCGCCCGGGCAGGGCGGGAAGATGCGAGAAGCTGGCGTTGAGGCCGATCCCCGGCACCAGCAGGCCCAGGCAGTTGGGGCCCAGAATGCGCAGGCCGTGGCAGCGGGCGTTGGCGACCATCACCTCCTGCAGGATGCGGCCATCCTTGTTCTTTTCTTGCGCTAGCCCGGCGGTCAGCACGATGGCGGCCTGGGTGCCGATCTTGCCGAGGTCGTCGATGACGCCGGGAACGGTCTGCGGAGGGGTGCAGATGACGGCCAGTTCCGGCGCCATCGGCAGGTCCTTGACGCCGGGGTAGGTGAGGACGCCGCTGACGGATTGGCGACGGGGATTGACCGGCATGATCGGCCCGTCAAACCCGCCGAGCAGGAGATTGCGCATGACCAGGGCGCCGACGGCTCCGGGGCGATTGGACGCACCGATGACGGCGACGGAACTGGGATTGAACAGTTTGTCGAGGTTTCTTGTGGACATGGATGGCCTTCGTTTTTATTGCCAGGGCCCAAGCGCGACCGTTGCGGTCGCACCTTTCGCGGGATCCGTAGATCAGGGAATCAAGCCGGGCTTCATCCTGCCTGCACTACACAGGATTGCCCATTTTCAAATCCCGCCAAGGGGGCGTTTCATTGCGGCGTTTTCATACAACGTCACTCCGCGCGACGCAATCCATAGTTTCCGCATTCTGGTATGGTCTCACCATGTGGAACTGTCCGGGGCTCTCTCTTTGATTGGACGTCATGCCCCCTGCGCCCCGCCGATCAACCGGACGGGAGGGCGGTGGATGTTCGCCGCCTTCGATGCGCCATCCGCGCGGGCGCGCCGCGTGGATTGAATTTCACTTTCGCATTGAAGCTATCGATAGCCGGACCCCGGGCGCCTGTGATTTTTCGTCGCGCGGTCGATGCCGGCGGGAAAGGCGTACCCATATCCATGGAACGGGGGCGATGTGTCTCCGATGAACCATGGAGACGGGGAGAGCCATCATGGTTCGGGTTCGCCCGGCAAGGCCCGATGACGCGGCGGCGGTCGCGCGCATCTATGTGGAGACCTGGCGTTCGGTTTATGCCGGCGTGGTGCCCGACCGGGTGCTGACGCAGATGTCCCACGTGCGCCAGTCGCTGGCGTGGCGGCGCGAGATCGGGATGCGGGGCGGCAGGCGGATTCTGGTGGCGGATCTGCGCGACGCCGGCGTCGTCGGCTTCGTCGGTGTTGGTCCCAACCGCTATGGACCAGCTCCGTTCGACGGCGAGATTCACACCCTCTACGTCGCCGACGATTTCCAGGGGCACGGCATCGGCCGCGCCCTCCTCGAAGCCGGGCTCGCCATCCTCAGGGAAAAGGGATTTTCCGCGGCCGTTGTATGGGTTCTTTCGGCCAACCCGGCCCGCTATTTTTACGAAGCCATGGGCGGGCGCCGGGTGGCCGAGCGCAACGAACCCCTGTGGGGGACGGTCCTTAAGGAAACGGCCTATGGCTGGCCGGACCTCGTCCGTCGGCTGGAGAACGGAGTCGACAACGCCCGCGATCCCTGAAGCCTACATGCCGGCCAAAAGCCCGCCTTCCACATAGATCAGCTGGCCGTTGACGTAGCTCGATGCGGCCGAGGCGAGAAAGACGGCGGTACCCACCAGCTCCTCCGGATCGCCCCAGCGGCCAGCCGGAACGCGCCCGCAAAGCCAGGCGTCGAAATCGACGTCCTTCCACAGTCGCTCGGTCATTTCGGTCTTGAAGTAGCCGGGGCCGATGCCGTTGGTCTGGATGTTGTGCCTGGCCCATTCCACCGCCATCGACTTGGTCAGCAGCGCCAGCCCGCCTTTGGCCGCCGTATAGGCGGCAATGGTGGGGCGGGTCACGGTGCTCTGCAGCGAGCAGATGTTGATGATCTTGCCGGCCTTGCGCGCGATCATGCCCTTGACGGCGGCCCGCGACACCACGAACGGCGCCGTCAGGTCGATGTCCAGCACGGCCCGCCACTCGGCGTCGGGAAATTCCTCCAGTGGGTGGCGGCGCTGGATGCCGGCATTGTTGACCAGAATGTCGATCTGCCCGAACCGGCTTTCGATGTCGGCGACGCCGGCGTTGACAGCGTCGGTTTTGGTGACGTCGAAGGCGGCGCCGTGGGCCTTGAGATCCTGGCCGCGCAGCTTGCCTACGCCGGCGTCCAGCGCCGCCGGATCGACGTCGTTGAGGATGACGGTCGCGCCCGCCCTGGCCAGGCCGCCGGCCAGAATGAAACCGATGCCCCGTCCGGAGCCGGTGATGAGGGCGACCTTTCCCTGGAGATCGAACAGGTCCTTGGACATTCGATGTTTCCTTCCTGGGCGGCTGCGCCGCCGCGTATCGGTCAAATCAGGCGGTTGTCGGCATCGAACCGCATGGGGGCGGGGGCGCCGAGGACCTTCAGGTCGTCGCGCCCCGCGATGTCGGCCAGCACGGCCTTGGACACCTGGATGCGGGTCAACTCCGTCGTGTTCTTGATGCGGACCACCCGGATGGTTTCAGTGGTCACGTTGTTGCAGGTGATGACGGCGACCGTGATGGCCTCGCGGTCGTCGCGCATGACGATGGGAAGCTTGGCCGGTTCCAGTAC
This sequence comes from Shumkonia mesophila, assembly GCF_026163695.1. NCBI lineage: Bacteria > Pseudomonadati > Pseudomonadota > Alphaproteobacteria > Rhodospirillales > Shumkoniaceae > Shumkonia > Shumkonia mesophila. The sequence goes on from NZ_JAOTID010000010.1 coordinate 66,233, forward strand.
GGTCGCGGTGATCAGATTGGTGTAGGTTTTGACGAAGTCGATCTTCTCGGCGCAGCGCCTGGTCGTAAGGTCCGCCAGCCCCAGGCCGCAGGCGTTGCCGTGGGTGGCGTCGGTGAGGTCGCGCACAACGATGCGATGGATCGGCGCCACCCCGAAATCGACGCCGGGCGATCCGCACCGGCCGGTGACGTTGGGGTCCATGCCCGAGCCGCTGACGTCCTTGCCCAGTTCGTCGACCACCAGCACGTCGATGCGGGGAACCAGGATGCGCGCGAAGTTCTGCTTGGCGACGACCTGAAGGGCCTTGTCGCGCTCGTCGAAATCGGCGGCCGGCACGCCTTCGACCTTAAAGACCTGGTGGTAGGCGTTCTCGACCACGGCGACGCCGAACAGGATCGGCATTTTCTCCAGCACGACGCGGCCGACCCGCGGGATCATGTGGTGGAAATTCGGGAACCCGCGGGAATGGATTTCCACGGCGCCACGGTGCTTGCCGAGCCCGATCGCCAGCATCTTGTAAAGGCCACTTTCCCATTCGCCGCGAAAATCGGTGTGCGGCTTGACGCGGCAACAGAGGACGACGCCGTCGGACTGGCTGGCGATCTTGTCGAAGAAGATCGGCATGCCGTCCTCCAGGCTGCCGATCTGAACGACGTCCATGGACGCCCGGATGGGGGCACCCATGGCCTTTTCGGTGATGCCGAGGTCGGCCAGCACGCCGATCTGTCCCTCGGCGTTGGCGCCGCCATGGCTGGCCATGGCCGGTACGATGAAGGGTTCGGCCCCGAAGGCCTTCAACTGCTCGATGGTGGTGCGCACCACGCGGTCGATGGCGGCGATCCCCCGGCTGCCGGCGGCAACCGCGATCCGCTTGCCGGCAAGGGGGGCGCCGGCCAGCTTGCGCATCTCGGCGCGCACGGCTCCTTCGACATCGGCCACATGATCGCGCACGAAGCGCTGCTCGATGTCGACCATGTCCGGAAAGGGGTTGGTCGTCCTGACCTGGAGCGGGACGTCGATTTCGTCGAATTTCATCGCTTTTCCCTATCGTCTCGGGTTGGCCCGAGCCCCTATTTGAACTTGTCGACCATGGCCTGGACACCGGGGAACAGGCCCATCAGGTGGCGGTATTCCTGCTTGAAGTTCTGGACCAGGGAGCGCTGTTCGAGGCCAACCAGGATGGTGAAGATATATTCCTGATGGCCCGGCGACGTCACCGTCGGATGGTATCCGCTGCTGAAAGCGAAGGTATCGCCGGTGCGGGTCATGTGGACGGTGCGTTCGCCGGCCCGATCGGTGAACCAATACTGCGCGCCGAAGCCGTTGGCCGGGCGGAAGCGGTAATGATAGATTTCCTCGTGCGCCGTTTCGCCTTCGCCCTCAGTGTCGTGCTTGTGGGGCGGGTATCCCGACCAGTTGCCGTCGTCGCACAACAGTTCGCTGACCAGAAGGTTGCCGGCCCGGCCAGCGCCGTTTTGCCCGAGAACGTGAAAGATCCGACGGTGGCAGTGGGTTTCGGGCGAGCCGACGTCGACCATGTCGATTTCCTCGGGGGGCACCCGGAAGGGGGCGAACTTGGTGTCGCAGGTGCCGCCGGCCACCGCCACTTCGGTGTCATCGGCGTTGGCGCGAAAGACGATGTCGGCGCCACTGCCGCCGTACACGGAATCGGCCCGTCCCGACCAGATGTCCGGCCTTTGCCCGACCGCCGGAAAGGTCGTGCCATCGACCGAAATGTCGACGTTCCCGGAAAGCACCACGGACATAGTCTCGTAGCCGGGCAGGGACAGCCGGAACGATTGTCCCTTGGCCAGCTTCAGCAGGTTGAAATAGGCATGGGGCACGGGCGCGCTGCCGCCGGCCAGGATCGGCTGGTTCTTGTTGTCGTAGGCCCGGATCAATTCCTGCGTCATCGGATTCTTCCTCATGTTTGTCGAATTATCTATACGTGTTCCTTCGCGGTCGAACCACCGACGTCGGCGTCAGATCCATTTCATGACGTGCTCGCCGGCCAGGCAAAGCTCGCCCTTCTGGTTGGCGATCTCGCATTTTCCGGTCGAGCGCATCCGCTCCGAATCGAGGGCGACGATGGTGTAGGTCGCGGTCAGGGTGTCGCCGACGAAGACCGGCTTGATGAAGCGGATGCGGTCGTATCCCAGCGATACCGGCCGCAGGCGGCCTCCCCGCTCGACAACCCGCCGCGACAGCGCGGATTCGGCGGCCGACAGCAGTCCCAGCACGAAAATGCCGTGGGCGATGCGACGGCCGAAAGGGGTTTTGCGGGCGTATTCCTCGTCCACATGGATGGGATCGAAGTCGCCGCTGATGGCCGAGAAAAGGGCGATGTCGGCGTCGGTGACGGTCTTGGAGAACGCCGTCCGTTCGCCGATCTCGACCTGCATTTCACTCACGGCATCGCTTCCTTTCTTCCTGGTCTTTCCGGCGAAAAGCCGGATTGGCTGTGGGGCATGGCGCCGCGTCGCCACTCCTTTGTGCCTCCTTCAAAGAGGCTCCGTCAATCGCTCCGCCGGCAATATCGTGGGCCGCCCCCGTTGAAAAGCGCCCACACAAAGCTTTGATTTATCGGCGGTTGCCGGGGCACAATGGGGCCCGGGGTGCCATCGGCCCGAACGCTCGGCGAATCCGGCCGGGCACGGTATCGTCCGTGCGGCTGGCGAAGAAAGGCGGAACGTGCGCTACGAATCGATCGAGTCCGGACTGTATCAAGCCCGCGAGTGGGCGCGCGACGTCCTCGAGAAGATGGCGGCTCCTCTGGCCCGCCTGCTGGCCCGTCTCAAGGTCACCCCGAACCAGGTATCGACGGCCGGGTTTGCGCTGAATGTCGTGGCGGCGATGTGCATCGCCACCAACGATCTGGCCCTGGCCGGGGTCATCTACATCGTCGCCGGCGGCCTCGACCTGATGGACGGCACGCTGGCCCGCGTGACCGGACGGGCCACCAAGTTCGGCGCCTTTTTCGATTCGACGGTGGACCGCATTTCCGAGGGCGTGGTGTTCGCCGCGATCACCTATCGGTTCGCCATCGACGGCGAAAGCGTTCTGGCCGCGGTGGTGGTGCTGGCCCTGCTGGGCTCGCTCCTGGTCAGCTATGTGCGCGCCCGGGCCGAGGGGCTGGGGGGAAAATGCAAGGTCGGCCTGCTGACCCGGGCGGAAAGGGTCATTCTGCTGACGCTCGGCCTGCTGTTCGGCCTGTTGGCGCACACCATTGTCTTACTGGCGGTGCTGACGGCGGTGACCGTGGCCCAGCGGATCTACTATGTGGCCAAGCAGTTCGACCCCTTGCCGAAACGCGATGAAGCGGCGTCCGAACCCTCCTGATCGGCGTTAACGCCGGCTTGCGGCCGCCTGGACGACGCCCCCGACTACGTTACGGCGGCGGCGCTGTTACCATCGGGAAACAATAATCCCTGTTTTTGCCATCAACGCGATACAGAGGAATGGCATCATTCTTCGCCATACCCGCGGCCGGGACCTTTCCCAATGCACCCGGCCACCCTTCAATTTCTGGCGGTATCGAGCGAATGATGATGATTCCGGCGATTGCCAAGGTGTGCTCGCTTCTGCGACGTCACTCTCCTGTATCCGATTGGCTCCTGGCCCTGGCCTGGAGCGGCCTCGTGGCGACCTCCCTGGCGGGTGCCGTCCGATGGCATGACGGAGCCGAGAACGCGGCGGCATTTCTGGTCATGGCGGGCCTCCTGCACGGCCTCCTTTGGGGCGCGGGCATCGGCGCGGCCGTCTGGGCGCGACGGCGACCGAACCGCTGCGCTATCCAGAGCGACGGAACGGATTTTTCCGTTCTTTCCCTGTCCGGCCACGACGCCCTGACGAACCTGCCCAACCGGGCCCTGTTGCTCGACCGGCTGACCCAGAGTCTTGTCCGGTCGTATCGCAGCGCCCGGCGGACGGCGGTCCTTTCGATTGCTCTCGACGGCTTTCAGGCGATCAGGGAATCGCTGGGGCACGAAGCCGGGGACAGGGTGTTGAAAGAGGTGGCCAGCCGGCTCGCCACGGTCGTTCGCCAGATCGATACGGTGGCGCAAATCGGCAACGGAGAGTTCGTCGTCATCCTGGGCGACGTGCCTGGCCCGCGCGCTGCCGCGCGGGTGGCCAACGAAATTGTCGAGGCGGTCGGCCTTCCCATCGTGCTGGACGAAGAGGAGGTCACCGTCGAGGCCAACATGGGCATCGCTTTCTTCCCCGACGATGCCGAAACGCCTGATGCGTTGCTGATGGCCGCCGCCGTGGCGATGCACGAGGTCGAGAAGTTGGGCGTGAACGGTTTCAGCTTTGCCGGCGTCGGGGCCGGGGCGCCCATCCCCGCCTATGCCGAGAATCAAAGAAGGGCCAGCCTTCACGGCTGACCCTCCTTCGCTATTGGCTCCGGCGGTAGGACTCGAACCTACGACCGAGCGGTTAACAGCCGCTTGCTCTACCAGCTGAGCTACGCCGGATCAAAAACGGCTTCCCTATAACGCGTCGACGCCGGTTTCGCCAGTCCGAATCCGCACCGCCTGCGACAAATCCAGGACGAAGATTTTCCCATCCCCAATCTGGCCCGTCGCGGCGGTTTCGCGGATGGCGTCGACAACCCGTTCGGCCACGCCGTCGCCGACCACGATTTCGACCTTCATCTTGGGCATGAAGCTGACCTGATACGCTGCGCCCCGGTAAATCTCGGTCTGACCCTTCTGGCGGCCGAACCCCTTGACCTCGGTGATGGTCATCCCATGCACGCCGATGGCGGTGAGGGTGTCGCGGACGGCATCCAGCTTGTAGGGCTTCAGGATGGCGATGATCATTTTCAAGAAGGATCTCCTCTTCGAGGCAACGCGCCAGGATCAAATCTCGTAGCTGCGTTCGCCGTGCGTGCTGATGTCCAGGCCCTCGAATTCCTCTTCGTCGCTGACCCGCAGGCCGACCATGCTGGGTTTGCCGAATTTGATCCATTCCGTCGCCATCCACGCCAGCGAGGCGGCGGCCGCGGATATCTGGGTCACCGTCATCGCCACCGCGGCGTAGACGAGGACCAGCCGCAGCCCGCTGAACATGGGGACGGCCGGAAAGCGGATGCGCTCGACATAGGCGCCGACGATCAGGTCGGGGTCGCTTACGAATGCCGGCGGCGGCAATGAAAAACCCCCGCGACCGGGTCGGGTCGCGGGGGTTTTTCAGAATTGGCTCCGGCGGTAGGACTCGAACCTACGACCGAGCGGTTAACAGCCGCTTGCTCTACCAGCTGAGCTACGCCGGATCAAAAATGGAGGCGCGGGCCGGAATCGAACCGACGTACAAGGCTTTGCAGGCCTCTGCATAGCCACTCTGCCACCGCGCCTTCCGCACGCACAACAACCCAGGAACGCCACGACGTCATCCGCCGGGCATTCCGGGGGAGGGGACCTTAGACTCTGCGCGGACGGCGGTCAAGCGCCTGGCATTGTGTTGCGCGCCAATGGGCATTATATAGCCGTCGAGCCAGCGCTGCCGCAGGATGAGGGGGTTTCGTGATGGACTTTTCGGTCGCTCGCCAGAGCATGGTGAAGTCCCAGATCCGGCCGAATCAGGTCAACGATCCGGAGGTTCTCGCCGCGATGGCCGATTTGCCCCGCGAGGCCTTCCTTCCCAAGGCGCTGCAGGGCGTCGCCTATGTGGACGAAGACCTGCCGCTCGGCAACGGCCGCTACGTGATGGAGCCCTGCGTCCTGGCCCGTCTGTTGCAGGCCGCCACCGTGCAGGCGACCGATGTGGCCCTGGTCATTGGGTGCACGACCGGATACTCGGCGGCCGTGCTGTCGCGCCTTGCCAGTGCCGTGGTCGCTGTCGAATCGGATGCCAAACTGGTGCAGATGGCCACCAATACCCTAGCCGAGCTGAAGATCGACACGGTGGCCATGATGCAGGGCGAGCTCACGGAAGGCTGCCCGAAGCAAGCGCCCTTCGACGTCATCCTTCTCGACGGAGCGGTTTGCGAAATTCCCGACACTTTCCTCGAACAATTGGCCGACGGCGGGCGCCTGGTGGCGGCCGTCAGGAAGAATCAGGCGATCGGCCGGGCGGTGCTGGTCGTGCGCAAGGGGGACGTCTTCGCCCGCCGCGAACTGCTCGACGCCACCGTTCCCTGGCTGCCGGGATTCGAGCCTGTGCCGGGGTTTGTGTTCTAGCCATGGATTCCGAGCAGTCCTTCGATCTCGATGTCGCCGCCTTCGCGCGCCTGCGCGACGCCGGCGAGGATCATGCGGTGCTCGATGTCCGCGAACCGTGGGAGGTCGCCATCTGCGCCTTCGACGGCAGCCTGAACATTCCCATGCGCGACCTGCCGGCCCGGTTGTCCGAACTGCCGCAGGATCGTCCCCTCGTCGTCGTCTGCCACCATGGGATGCGCAGCTATCAGGTGGCGGCCTGGCTGCGCCGGAACGGCTTCGGCAACGCCGTCAACCTGGCTGGCGGCATCGACGCCTGGGCACGGACTGCCGACCCCGCCATGCCCTCCTATTGATCCGTCGTTAGGTTTTTGATTCCTTTGCCTTCCAGTCATGACGCCGTTAGACTGCTTACGCGCGGAAATTAAGGAAATCGTACTGTAATGAAAATCTGGTCGTCCATTCTTGTCAGCCTGGCGATTGCCTTTGGCTTTCATGTCGCGGGAGCTTCCGCGCAGACGTTGGAAGAGGCGCTCGCCGCCGCTTATGATAACAATCCATCGTTGGCCGCCGCGCGGGCCGCGCTTCGCGCCACCGACGAGCAGGTACCGCAGGCTCTGTCGGGCTGGCGGCCGACGGTATCGGTCAACGGCTCCTATGGCACGTCGGCCATCCGCAGCCCGTCCAGCAGCGGCACCGACAAGGGGCAGCACCGCGACCCGCGTTCCATGGACATCACCATCGAACAGCCCCTCTACCAGGGCGGGCGCACCGGTGCGGCGACGCAGCGGGCCGAGAGCACGGTCGAGGCGGCGCGGGCCAGGTTGGGCTCGACCGAACAGGCGGTGATGCTCGATGCGATCACCGCTTATATGAATGTGGTTCGCGATCAGGCCGTGCTCGAACTGCGGGTGAACAACGAACAGGTTCTGCGCCGCCAGCTTCAGGCGACCGAGGACCGCTTTCAGGTGGGCGAGGTGACCCGTACCGACGTCTACCAGGCGGAGGCCCGGGTGGCGGGCGCCACCGCCGATCGCATCCAGGCGGAAGGCGATCTTGAGGTTTCCCGCGCGCAATATCGCAACATCGTCGGCGAAGCGCCCGGAAGGCTTCAGGCGCCGCCCGTTCCCGCCGACGTTCCGGCCGACGTCAACGCCGCGGTCAACCAAGCCCTGGCCAACAACCCCGATGTGGTGGCTGCCGGATTCGACGAACGGGCCTCGACCGCCGGGGTCAGCGAAGTGCGCGGCGAGCTTTTGCCGTCCGTCACGCTGTCCGGCACGGCCGAGAAGGATTACGATTCCATAGGCGAGAATACGCGGGTGACGACCTATGAGGCGAGGGTGTCGGTCAGCGTTCCGCTCTATCAGGCCGGCGCGGTCTATTCGCGGCTGCGCAGCGCCCGCCAGACGGTGGAGCAGAATCGCCAGAACCTGGAGGCCGAGCGGCGGACCGCGATCGAGGCGGTGACGCGCGAATGGGAAACCCTGACGACCGCGCGCGCGGCCATCGAGGCCTTCCGTTCGCAGGTGACCGCCAATGAGATCGCGCTGGACGGCGTGCGTCGGGAGGCGGCGGTCGGCTCGCGCACGGTCCTCGACGTCCTGGATGCAGAACAGGAACTTCTGGATTCCAGGGTCAACCTGGTCGGGGCCCAGCGCAATCAGATCGTCGCCATCTACGGGGTGAAGTCGGCCAGCGGACTTTTGTCGGCCCGCGCGCTCGACCTTCCCGTCGAGTACTACGATCCCGAGGACCACTATCGGGAGGTGCGTGACAAGTGGGTCGGCGGAACCAGTAGCGGCGATGCCCACTCCAAGTGAGGCTTGGTTTTCGGCGCCCCCCTGCAACCGGAAGAATGAAACATGAGTGAACAAGGCGGACAGGCGGGAAAAGGCCAGCAGGAACCGTCGATGGAGGACATCCTAGCCTCCATCCGGCGCATCCTGTCCGAAGACGAAGAGGCCGCCGCTGCCGCCCAGGCTCCGCCGCCGCCGCCTCCGAAACCAAAGCCCAAGCCGGAGCCCGAACCCGAGCCGGAACCGGTGTACGTGCCCCGGCCGGTCGCCAAGCCGGCACCCGAACCGGAGCCCGAGCCCGAGCCCGAACCCGAGCCGGAAATCGAGCCGGAGCCGGTCTTCCTGCCGGAGATGGAAGCCGAACCCGAGCCGGAGCCCGTTTTTGAACCGGAACCGGAACCCGAGCCGGAACCCGACATGAGCGAATTCCGGATGGAATCCGACGATGTTCTGGAACTGACCGAGTCGATGATGGTGACGAAGGGGGAATTCGACGAAACCATCATCTCCCGGCCGACGGCGCGGGCCTCCACCGATGTGCTTTCCGACCTCGCGCGGGCCATCCTGGATCGGCGCGAGTTGGCCATCGGCGATCGCGGTATCACGCTCGAGGCGATGGTGCGAGGAATGCTGCGGCCGTTGCTCAAGGAATGGCTCGATCGCAATCTTCCCTACCTGATCGAGCGCCTCGTCAAAAAGGAAATCGATCGGATGGTAAACCGGGCCGAGAAGCTCGAGGACTGAGCTTCCCGCCGGCCCGCTACCGCCGATCCCGGGATTCCCGGCGGCCCAAGCGGGGCCGGGCCAGCCCAATTCTGTTTTCGCGACCTAGAAAGAGGATCGGTCAACGATGCTCGACAAGACCTATCGGCCGGACGAGGTCGAACAAGAAATCTATTCCCTGTGGGAAGGCTCCGGCGCTTTTTCGTGCCGGCCGGACTCGGATGCCGATCCCTTCACCATCGTCATCCCGCCGCCGAACGTCACCGGCAGCCTGCACATGGGACACGCGCTCAACTTCACCCTTCAGGACATCCTGATCCGTTACAACCGCATGCGCGGCCGCGACGCCCTGTGGCAGCCTGGCACCGACCACGCGGGGATCGCCACCCAGATGGTGGTCGAGCGCCAGCTCGCCGCCAAGGGCAAGACGCGCCACGATCTGGGGCGCGACAAATTCATCGAGCGGGTGTGGGAATGGAAGGCCGAATCCGGCGGCACCATCACCCACCAGATGCGCCGCCTCGGCACCTCGGTCGATTGGGCCCGCGAGCGCTTCACCATGGACGAGGGATTGTCGGCCGCCGTCCGCAAGGTGTTTGTCGCCCTCTACAAGCAGGGGCTGATCTACAAGGACAAGCGCCTGGTCAACTGGGACCCGATCCTGCATACCGCCATTTCGGACCTCGAGGTGGAGCAGCGCGAAATCCACGGCAAGATGTGGTACTTCCGCTACCCGCTGGCCGATGCGCCGGGGCGCTTTATCGTGGTCGGCACCACGCGGCCCGAGACCATGCTGGGCGACACCGCCGTCGCCGTCCATCCCGACGACGACCGCTACCGGGCCCTGGTCGGCACGAAATGCATTCTTCCCATCGTCGAGCGGCCGATGCCGATCATCGCCGACGAATACGCCAACCCCGAGAAGGGGACCGGCGCCGTGAAGATCACGCCGGCCCACGACTTCAACGACTTCGAAGTCGGCCACCGGCACAACCTCGAAATGATCAACGTGCTCGATCATAACGCGAGGCTGAACGGCAACGCACCGGAACGCTTCCGCGGGCTGACCGCGCTCGAAGCCCGCGAACTCATTGTCAACGAGATGGCGACACTCGGTTTTCTGGAGAAGATCGAGGACAACCTGATGATGATGCCCTACGGCGACCGCTCGGGCGCCGTCATCGAGCCGTGGCTGACCGATCAGTGGTTCGTCGACGCCAAGACGCTGGCCCAGCCGGCGATCGAGGCGGTCAAGGACGGCCGCACCCGTTTCGTGCCCAAGCACTGGGAAAACACCTACTTCGAGTGGATGAACAACATCCAGCCGTGGTGTATCTCGCGCCAGATCTGGTGGGGCCATCAGGTTCCGGCGTGGTACGGGCCGGACGGCGCGGTCTTCGTCGAAGCCACCGAAGAGGAGGCCCAGGCCGCGGCTGAGAAGCACTACGGCAAGAGGGTCGAGCTCAGGCGTGACGCGGATGTGCTGGATACCTGGTTCTCCTCCGCGCTGTGGCCGTTTTCGACCCTGGGCTGGCCCGCCGACACGCCGGAGGTCAAGCGCTACTACCCGACCGACGTGCTGGTCACCGGCTTCGATATCATCTTCTTCTGGGTCGCCCGCATGATGATGGCCGGCCTGCACTTCATGGGCGAGGTGCCTTTCCATACCGTCTACATCCATGCCCTGGTCCGCGACGAGAAGGGCCAGAAGATGTCCAAGTCCAAGGGCAACGTCATCGACCCGCTGGTCCTGATGAAGCAGTACGGAACCGACGCCTTGCGCTTCACCCTGACGGCGCTGGCCGTCCAGGGCCGCGACTTGCGGATGTCGGAAGGCCGGGTCGAGGGCTACCGGAACTTTGCGACCAAGCTGTGGAACGCCGCCCGTTTCTGCGAGATGAACGGCTGCCAGCCGGTCGCCGGCTTCGATCCCAAGACATGCCGGCAGACGGTCAATCGCTGGATCGTCGGCAAGCTGGCCGCTACCGCCGCCGAGGTCGAGACGGCCATCGAGGCGTTCCGGTTCAACGATGCCGCCTCGGTTCTCTATCATTTCACGTGGGGGACTTTCTGCGACTGGTACCTGGAGTTCACCAAGCCCATCCTCCAGGGCGAAAACGAAGACGCCGACGCCCGCGCCGAGACGCGCGCCACCACCGCCTGGGTGCTGGACCGGCTGCTGCACCTGCTGCACCCGATCATGCCCTACATCACCGAAGAACTGTGGCGGCGGCTGGGCGAGAATCGTCCGTCGATGCTGATCGCCTCGGCGTGGCCGGCCTTCGAGGCCGGTCTGGTCGATGCCGACGCGGCTGCCGAGATGGACTGGGTGGTGCGCCTGGTTTCGCAGATCCGCGCCGTGCGCTCCGAGATGCGCGTGCCGCCGGGCGCCGAGGTTCCCGTCTATCTGGCGGGCGTCGCGCCGGCCACCCGCCAACGCATGGCGGTTCATCACGACCTGATCGTCCACTTGGCCCGCCTGGCCACGCTCGACGTGGTCGAAATGGGTTCCGATGCCGCCCGCACGGTCGCCAAGGGCGCCATCCAGCTTGTCGTTGACGAGGCCACGGCCTTCGTCAACGTTGCCAGCCTCATCGACGTCGCCCAGGAGAAGGCCCGCCTGCAGAAGGAAATCTCCCGCCTCGACGGAGAAATCGCCAAGTTCGAGAAGAAGCTCGCGAACGACGGTTTCCTCAGCAAGGCGCCGCCCGAGGTGGTGGAGGAACAGAAAGAGAAGCGCGCCGAGGCGGTGCTGGCCCGCGATAAGCTGGGGTCGGCCTACCAGAGGCTGGCGGCGCTGTAGGCGGCGCGCTTCGGGCGGCGTCCGTGCCGGCCGACGGGATCGCTTTTCAAAAGCGGCACGGGACACCGGTTCCGTGCCGCTTTTTTGCCGGCTTTACGCTTTGACCATTGAAGGGTGCGGAAAGACGCCATAATTTAGATTCGTTCTAATATGCTCGAAAGGGTCATGTTATGCTGAGCCCCAAACTCCTCAAGCTTTTGAACGCGCAGATCAATCTCGAGTTCTTCTCGTCCAACATCTACCTGCAGATGGGGGCCTGGGCCGAAAACGAAGGGCTGGTGGGATGCTCGGCGTTTCTGACCAAACACGCGGGTGAGGAGATGGGGCACATGCGGCGCATCTGGAACTACGTGCTCGAGTCCGGCTACATGCCCGTGTTGGGCGCCATCAAGGAAGCGCCCAGCAAGATCAAGGACGTCAAGGCGCTGTTCGAGGAGGTCTACACGCACGAGCAGCAGGTGACTGCCAAGATCAATGCCTTGGCCCAGGCCGCCTTCGAAGAGAAGGACATGATCACCTTCAACTTCATGCAATGGTTCGTCGCCGAGCAGCACGAAGAAGAAGCGCTGGCCCGCAACATTCTCGATCGCATCAAGATCATCGGCCTGGACGGCAAGGGGCTCTATTTCATCGACCAGGAGGCGGCGAAGTTCGCAGCCCAGGGTGCGGCCGACGGCGCCGCGGCGTCCGCCACCTGAACGGCATATCCTATCCGGCGAAGGAAATCGCGGCGCGCTCGGCGATGAGCGCGCCGATTTCTTTTTCGCCGTATCCCAGTTCGCGCAGAACCTCGACGGTGTGTTCGCCGTGGGCCGGGGCCGGCCGCGAACAGCGCAGCGGTGACGCCGGCAGCGATACCGGCTCGCGCACGAAGCGGTGGCGCCCGGCGTAGACAGATTCCGTTTCCTGCACGAGGCCGCTGGCCGCCACCACGGGATCGGCCAGGGCCTCGGCCAGCGAGCGCACCGGCGCCGCCCAGATCCCGGCCTCCTCGGCCAGCGCGAGCGCCGTCGCCAGCGGGTGCGTCTTAAAGGCGTCGGCGAGGATTTGGGCAATCTCGTCGCGGTGGGCCTTCATGCCGCGCTCGGTCAGGAAGGCGGCCGTCCGTTCGCCAACCCCCAGCCGGTTTGCCAGTTCGGCCACCCGGGCGGGCGCGGCCAGGCTCATGACGAAGGCACCGTCGGCGGCTTCGTAGGTGCCATAGGGCGCGGCGTGGTCGACGTGGGCGATCCCAGCGGGGCTCCGCGGTCCTTGTGGGCCGACGTTCATGATGTAGGACGCCTCCTGGGCCATCAGGTGGAGCGTGGAGGACATCATGTCGGCGTGCACCTTCTGGCCTTCGCCGGTGGCGTCGCGATGGCGCAGCGCGCACAGGATGGCGATGACGTTCATGTGCGCGGTGTAGGCGTCCGGCACATAGGTGCCGGCCGGCGCCGGCGGTGTGCCGCCGCGCCCGGTCATGGCGGCCAGCCCGCTCAGGGCCTGGATCAGCAGGTCCTGGCCGCGGGCGTCCCGCTTGGGACCATCGGGATCGTAGCCCGAGATCGAGCAGTAGATGACGGCGGGATTGAAAAGACGCACCGCGTCATAGCCGAACCCCAGGCGGGCCAGGGCGCCGGGCTTGAAATTCTCGACCACGATATCGGCCTTGGCGATGAGCCGGCGGGCGATCTCGCGGCCGCCATCGCTCTTGAGGTCGAGCGCGATGCCCCGCTGGTTGCGGTTGAGCGTGACAAAATAGGGGCTGGCCTCGCCGAACGGGCTGTCGATGTCGCGCACCAGGGTGCGGTTGAGATCGCCTCCCGGCGATTCGATCTTGACGACGTCGGCGCCGAGCGCGCCCAGGAACTGGGCGGTCAGGGGTCCGGCCGCGAAATGCGTGAAGGCGGCCACCCTGATTCCCGCGAGAACCCCATCCATTTTGCTGCTTTCCATCCGCTGACATCGTGCCCAGATATGCAGCCTAGCATTCCCGCGGCGGCGGGCGAAGCCTCGACCGGCCGGGCCTTTCGGAACCAGGCGAGGTATGCGCCGCGGTCGGAGCAGACCGCGAAACCCATCCCTTTGAATATGTCCTCCATGGCGGTATGCTCGCCGCCAAACGTGCAAAGCCAACGAGGGAAGAAGAATGCCCGAATATCGCTCGAGGACGACCACGCATGGACGTACCATGGCGGGAGCGCGCGGTCTTTGGCGTGCCACCGGCATGAAGGAAGAAGATTTCGGCAAACCGATCATCGCCGTTGCCAATTCGTTTACCCAGTTCGTGCCCGGTCACGTCCACCTGAAGGATCTGGGCCAACTCGTCGCCCGCGAGATCGAGAAGGCCGGCGGGGTCGCCAAGGAATTCAACACCATCGCCGTCGACGACGGCATCGCCATGGGCCATGGCGGCATGCTCTACAGCCTGCCGTCGCGCGAGATCATCGCCGATTCCGTCGAGTACATGGTCAATGCCCATACCGCCGACGCCCTGGTGTGCATTTCGAACTGCGACAAGATCACGCCCGGCATGCTGATGGCCGCCATGCGCCTCAACATTCCGGCGGTGTTCGTTTCGGGCGGGCCGATGGAGGCCGGCAAGCTGGTCGTTGACGGCAAGGAGCGCAAGGTCGATCTCATCGACGCCATGCAGGAAGGCGCCGATCCCAACAGCAGCGACGAAAAGGCTCACGCCTACGAGGCGGCGGCGTGTCCGACCTGCGGCTCGTGCTCGGGCATGTTCACCGCCAATTCCATGAACTGTCTGGCCGAGGCGCTGGGACTGGCACTGCCCGGCAACGGCACCGTCGTCGCCACCCACGCCGACCGCCGCGAGTTGTTCGTGCGGGCCGGCCATCTGATCGTCGAGTTGGCCAAGCGCTATTACGAGCAGGACGACGCCTCGGTGCTGCCGCGTAGCATCGCCAGCCATACCAGCTTCGAGAACGCCATGACGCTCGATATCGCCATGGGCGGCTCGACCAACACGGTCCTGCACATCCTGGCGATCGCCCAGGAGGGTGGCATCGACTTCACGCTCAAGGACATCGACCGGCTGTCGCGCCGGACGCCGAACCTTTGCAAGGTGTCGCCGAGTTCGCTCTACCATGTCGAGGACGTCCACCGGGCGGGCGGCATCATGGCGATTTTGGCCGAGCTGTCGCGCGCCAAGCTTTTGCAGGGCGAGGTGCCGACGGTCCACTCCAAGACCCTTTCCGAGGCCCTGGCCAATTGGGACGTCATGCGCAACAAGGACAAGCGGGTCAGCGAGTTCTATCGGGCGGCGCCCGGCGGCGTCCGAACCACGCTGCCGTTTAGCCAATCGAATCGCTACGGCGATCTGGATCTCGACCGCCAGGCCGGCTGCATCCGCGACGTCGCACACCCCTACAGCGCCGACGGCGGGCTGGCGGTGCTCTATGGCAACATCGCCGAGAACGGCGCCATTGTGAAGACGGCGGGTGTGGATGCCAGTATCCTCAAGTTCTCGGGCCCGGCCCGCGTCTGCGAAAGCCAGGAGGAGGCCGTGGCCGCCATTCTGGGCGGCAAGATCAAGGCCGGCGACGTGGTGATCGTCCGCTATGAGGGACCAAAGGGCGGACCGGGTATGCAGGAAATGCTGTACCCGACGACCTACCTGAAATCCATGGGACTGGGGAAGGCCTGCGCGCTCATCACCGATGGGCGCTTCTCGGGCGGCACGTCGGGCCTGTCGATCTGCCACGTTTCGCCCGAGGCGGCGGCCGGCGGCGCCATCGGCCTGATCGAGGAGGGCGACACCGTTGTCATCGACATCCCCAACCGGACGCTCAACGTGGCGGTCAGCGAGGCGGACCTGGCCAAGCGCCGCGCCGCCGTCGAGAAGAAGGGCGCCAAGGCGTGGCAGCCAGCCAAGCGCGAGCGCGTGGTGTCGCAGGCTTTGCAGGCCTACGCCGCGCTGACCACCAGCGCCGACCGGGGCGCGGTGCGCGACGTCAGTCAGGTGCAGCGGCGCTAATCCACCGCCGGCTTCGGCCACTTGGGAAGAAAAAAGCGCGGGCCCCGCACGGGGTCCGCGCCTTTCGTTTGGCTACCCTGGCGCCGTCAGAGGGCGTCGGCGATGGCCTTGCCCAGGTCCGCGGTCTTCGCCTTGCCGCCCATGTCGGGGGTCATGGCGATCTTCTCGCGGAGCACCGTCTCGATGGCCTTCATGACGGCGGCTGCGGCGTCGTGGTGGCCGAAGTGGTCCAGCATCATCGAGCCCGACCAGATCTGGCCGATCGGGTTGGCGATGTGTTTGCCCGCGATGTCCGGGGCCGAGCCATGCACCGGCTCGAACATCGAGGGGAACTCGCGTTCCGGGTTGATGTTGGCGGACGGCGCGATGGCGATGGTTCCGGTGGTGCCGGGGCCGAGATCTGACAGGATGTCGCCGAACAGGTTGCTGCCGACCACGACATCGAACCAATGGGGGTTGCGCACGAACTGCGCGGTCAGGATGTCGATGTGGAACTGGTCGACCTTGATCTCGGGATATTTCTTGGCCATCTCGCGGACCCGCTCGTCCCAGAACGGCATGGTGATCGAGATGCCGTTCGACTTGGTGGCGCTGGTCAGGTGCTTGCGCGGCCGCTTCTGGGCTAGTTCGAAGGCGTAGCGCAGGATACGGTCGACGCCCTTGCGGGTGAACACAGTCTCCTGGATGGCGATCTCGTCGTCGGTGCCGACGTACATCCGGCCGCCGGCGTTGGAGTATTCGCCCTCGTTGTTCTCGCGCACGACGTAATAGTCGATGTCGCCAGGCTTGCGGCCGGCCAGCGGGCAGGGGACGCCCTCGAACAGGCGGACCGGGCGCAGGTTGACGTACTGGCGGAAATCGCGGCGGATGGGGATCAGAAGGCCCCACAGCGACACGTGGTCGGGAACGCCGGGAAAGCCGACCGCGCCCAGGTAGACGGCGTCGTGGTTCCGAATGCGATCCAGCCCGTCCTCCGGCATCATGCGGCCGGTCTTGGCGTAGGTTTCGCAGCTCCAGTCGAAATGGTCCCACTTGAACTGGATGCCGAACTTGGCGGCCACCGCGTCCATCACGCGGATGCCTTCGGGCATCACTTCCTTGCCGATTCCGTCACCGGGAATCACCGCAATCTTGTACGTCTTCACCTTTTTCTTCCTTCCCTGATCATCGGACCGTCGGTCCGCTTCCACGCGTTGTATTCAGTCACGGCGTTTCGTCCAGGCCGCACCAAACCGGGGTGTGGTCGGATGCCTTCTCCCATCCCCTCGGCGTGCGGTCGATGCCGGCCCCGGCCAGCCGGTCGGCGGCCTGCGGGGACAGCAGAAGATGATCGATCCGAAGGCCCTGGTCTCGCGCCCAGGCGCCGGCCCGATAGTCCCACCAAGTATAGCGCCCGGCCTCGCGGTTGACTGCCCGGTAAGCGTCGATCAGCCCGAGGTGGAGGAGGCGCCGGAAGGCGGCGCGGCTGGGCGGCAGGCAAAGGGCGTCGTCGGCCCATGCCCGGGGATCGAAGACGTCGGCGTCGGCGGGCGCGACGTTGTAGTCGCCGCCCAGTACGAACGCCTCTTCGCCCGCCAGCAGGTCGCGGGCGTGGCGATGAAGCCTGGCCATCCACGCCAGCTTGTAGGTGTACTTGCCGCTGTCCACCGGGTTGCCGTTGGGCAGATAAATCGATGCCACGCGCACGCCGGCGGTCCGCCCTTCCACATAGCGGGCCTGCTCGTCGGCCGGGTCGCCGGGCAAGGCCCTGGCCGTCACCTCGATCGGCGTTTTCGACAGGATGGCGACGCCGTTGTACGTCTTCTGCCCGGATGGGGCGGCGCTATATCCGGCGCCGGCGATCTCAAGCGCCGGGAACTGATCGTCGGTGACTTTGGTTTCCTGCAACAGCACGACGTCGGGCGTGGCGGCGGCCAGCCAATCGAGAAGATGGGGCAGCCGCGCCTTGATCGAGTTGACGTTCCAGGTGGCGATCTTGATCACGCTTCCTCTCTAATCGCGCCGCCCCCCGGGCGTAAAGAGGCAAGATGGCGACGACCGTCGAAATTGCGACTCTGCCCGTGCGAACCGCGACGGTCCGATGCCCGCAACTGACGGTTTCGCGACTTTCACTCTAAGGCTAGACTTTCGATCGGAGGGAGATCGCACATCGGAAGGGGAACTGGATGTCGGAACTCATGGTACAGCTCGTGGCGCGTCTCACCATCCACGAGTACCTGCTGGAAGTGATGTATGCCAATCTTGCCGTCAACGCCGAGGACCCGGCGGTTTTCGCCGAGGCGTTCGGCAACCATCTGATCGAGCGCACGAAGAGCCATATGGCCCCTCCGCTCGACGCCCTGGGCCTCGACCGCGATTTCAATGCCGACGTGCAGCGCGAGACCGTCAGGATGATGCAGGAATTCGCCCGGCGGATGCGCGAGCGGGTGGCCGACCGGTCGCCGGAATAGGGCTGACTAGAGCCGGCTGCCGTCGCCGCACCGCGGGCAGAGCAGGGTTTCGGGCGGGCCTTCCAGGCCGCATCGTTCCAACAGGGCGGCATCGCCGAGCAGCCTTTCCGAGGGGCCGTCGGCGGCCACTCTCCCCTCGTTGAGAATGACGGTACGCGGGCAAAGACGCAGCACCAGGTCGAGGTCGTGGGTGACGACGATCTTGGTATGGGTGAATCCGCGCAGCAGTTCGATGACCTGTCGGCGGCCGCGCGGATCGAGGCCGGTCGAAGGCTCGTCGAGCAGCAGGATGTCGGGCGACATGGCCAGCACGGCGGCGATGGCCACCCGCCGCTTCTCGCCGCCGGACAGGCGGTGCGGCGGCCGGTCCTTAAGGTGCCAGGCGCCGACCTGTCGCAGGCAGGCCTGCACCCTGTCGCGGCACTCGGCCTCGGGCATGCCGTGGTTAAGCGGCCCGAAGGCGACGTCGTCGAAGACCGTCGGCATGAACAGCTGGTCGTCGGGGTCCTGGAAGACGGTACCGACGGTACGCCGGACGTGGGGCAGCGTGTCCTTGGTCACCGGCAGGTCGCCCACCACCACCCGCCCGCGGCTGGCCAGCAGCACGCCGTTGAGATGGAGAAGCAGGGTCGACTTGCCGGCGCCGTTGGCGCCGACGATGGCGACGCTTTCGCCGTGCGTGACTTCCAGCGAGACGTCCGCCAGGGCCGCCGTGCCGTCGGGATAGGTGAAGCCGACCGCCTCCAGCGCGATGCGATGATGGCTCACTGGCCGCCTCCCGTCACCAGGGCGCCCAGCATTTCCGCCGGATGCAGGAATCGCAGCGCCACGAAGGCCGACGTCCACAGGGTCAGGAAGGCCCAGTCGCGGCCGGTGAAACGGAGGGTGCCGATCAGGCGCAGTTCGCCATCGAAGCCGCGGCACAGCATGGCCTCGTGGACCCGGCGCGCGCGGGCCACCGCGCGCAGCAGCAACTGGCCCAGGATCTGGGCGAAGATCCGCCACGCCGGCCTGCCGCCGTCGGCCGAGCGCAGCCGATAGGCGCGCAGCGTCCTTTGCGATTCGCCGACCAGCAGGAACAGATAGCGATAAAGGCCGAGGATCTGCATGACGAAGACGCTGGGCGTGCCCAACCGTTCGGCGGCGCGACCAAGTGCGGGCACGCCGGTGGTGGCGACCAGCAGCAGCAGGGCGCCGACGGTCAGTGCGAAGCGCAGCAGGATCGAGGCGAAGGAGAGCCAGCCGCCGGTCACCCCGACCTCGCCGACGCGCAGAACGACGGTCTGGTCGAAGAGAGGGTTGAAGACGCCGACCAGGATGGCGAAGGGCGCCACCAGAGCGACCTTGCGGGCGACGAAGCGGAAGGAGACGCCCGAGCGGGCCAGGATCAACGCCGGGAACAGGAAGAAGGGCAACAGGTCCGCCACCGCGTACTTGTCGAGCGAAACCACCGCCACCACGAACGCCAGGGTCGCCAGCAGCTTGGCCCGCGGGTCCAGCCGGTGGATGGGCGAGGTTCCCTGGCTCAGGCGGTCGAGGGTTCCGAGATCGAATGCCGCGTGGGAGCCGCTCATGGCGACGAATCAGGTCGTCGGCGACGCGGGGGACGACGACCGGCGCCGCAGCGCCCATCCGGCAAAACCGGCGATCAGCAGGGTCAGTCCGCCACCGACCAGCCCCGAAACCGTGGTGCCGGCATCGGGGGTAATCCAGCCGCCGGCTTCTTTGTCGGCGGCGGATTCGGCGGTTCCAGAGGCGGGAAACGCATAGTCCGGCAGGAAGGCAACCGCTTCCTGGATTCGTGCGGCGAGGCCGTGCGGGCCATCCTGCGGCTGGGCCAGTTCGGCCTCGCCGGTGAGACGCGCGATCGACCATTCCAGCCCGTCCGGATGGGCTGAGGCCAGCCACGAAAAGAAGCCGCCGACGACGATGGCGAGGATGGCGAGCCCCGCGAGGGCGCGCTTGGGAAAGCCGGGGACGGAGGAGGGGACCGCCGCCGGGGGAAGAGCGGTCAGCATGCCCGGCTCCGCCCGTGCGACGAACTCGATCACCGCCACGGTGATCAGTCCTTCGACGATGCCGATGGCCAGATGGATGGGCTGCATGGCGGCCAGGAACGCGAACAGCGGCAATTCGGCGATCCCCGACGCCCGGGTTTCCAGCACGACGCCAAGCGCGCCCAGTTGCAGCGCTGCCACGGCGCCAAGCCAAGCGGCGACGCGGCGGCGGCCGGGATCGGCCCTGCCGCCGGCAAGCGGCCGATACAGAAGCGGATAGACAACGTAACAGGGCAGGAAGCCCATGTTGAAAATATTGGCGCCCATGGCCAGCAGGCCGCCGTCGGCGAAAAACAGCCCCTGGACGACCAGCACGGACGCCATGCTCAGGAACGCCGCATGGGGGCCCAGCAGGATGGCCAGCAGCATGCCGCCGGCGAAGTGTCCGCTGGAGCCGGTGCCGGGGATGGTGAAGTTGACCATCTGGGCGGCGAACACGAAGGCGCCGACGACGCCCATCAGGGGGACATGGCTGTGGTCCGTGTCGCGTTTCAGCTTGCGCGAGGCGATCGCGATAGTGGCGCCGGTCGCCATCCACATGGCGCCCCCGACCTCGGGCGAGAGGAGCGCATCGGCCATATGCATCGTGACGTTCCCTTGGTGTCCGGAATGCCTTCGGTCGGACAACGCCGCCGAAGGCATATGAGCTTTTCTTAAATCGTAATACCGAACGGGACCATATCGGCGCGAAAAGGGGGAGTCAAGACGACGAACAGCCCCCCGCGGACTTTTCCGCAGGGTGGAAAGCGGCCGACGGAAGGTCGGCCGCGGAAACGTTCAGATGGAAAA
The DNA here is from genome assembly GCF_026163695.1 of Shumkonia mesophila. Classification (NCBI taxonomy): domain Bacteria; kingdom Pseudomonadati; phylum Pseudomonadota; class Alphaproteobacteria; order Rhodospirillales; family Shumkoniaceae; genus Shumkonia; species Shumkonia mesophila. The sequence goes on from NZ_JAOTID010000010.1 coordinate 86,994, forward strand.
CGAACTGCCGCACCCGCAGGTCGAGGCGGCGTTCGGATTGTCGAGCTTGAAGTAGGAGCCCATCAGGTCGTCGACATAGATGAGTTCGGCACCGGCAAGAAGGTCCAGCGACATGCGGTCGACCACCACGCGCGCGCCGGCCGTCTCGAAGACGACGTCGTCTTCGCCGCTGTCGGTGTCCAGCCCGAAACCATACTGGAATCCCGAGCAGCCACCCCCCGACACCGTAACCCGCAGCATCAAGCCTTCGGTCTTCTCTTCCTTGACCAAGTGGGCGATGCGCCGCGCCGCGCTGTCGGCAATGCGCAGGCCGGTATCGGCGGTCGCAAGCGGGGTATCGGGCATCGGCAACTCCATCGTCAAGGCAAAGGCCGGGCCGGAAGGCATTCCGACACCGGCCTTGTATGTAGTCCGTCGGCGGCGGTTTTCAAACTCGATCCGCGTCGGGAAAAAATCGCCGCGGCTCTCAGGCGGCGCGGACGTCGGCCAGGAACTTGTCGACCTCCGTCTTGAGAACTTCCGAGTGTTTGGACAGTTCGCTGGCGGCCGAGAGGATCTGTCCAGCCGCCTCGCCGGTTTCGTTGGCCGCCTGGCTGACCCCGCTGATGTTCGAGGAAACCTCCTGGGTGCCGGCCGCCGCCTGTTCGACGTTGCGGGCGATCTCCTGGGTCGCCGCCCCCTGCTCCTCGACCGCCGAGGCGATGCCCGAATTGACCTGGTCGATCTCGGAGATGGTCTTGCCGATGCCGGCGATGGCCTCGACCGCCTCCTGGGTGGAGGACTGGATGGCGGCGATCTGGGCGCCGATTTCCTCGGTTGCCTTGGCCGTCTGGTTGGCCAGGTTCTTGACCTCGGAGGCGACCACCGCGAAGCCCTTGCCGGCGTCGCCGGCCCGGGCCGCCTCGATGGTGGCGTTGAGCGCCAGCAGATTGGTCTGGTCGGCGATGTCGGTGATGATGGCCACCACTTCTCCGATCCGCTTGGCGGCTTCGGCCAGGCTCTGCACCTTGACGTTGGTTTCCTGGGCCTCTTCGACGGCGGCCCTGGCAACCTCGGAGGCGTGCGTCACCTGGCGGCTGATTTCGGTGATGGAAGAGGACAATTCCTCGGCGGCCGAGGCGACGGTCTGCACATTGGCCGAGGCCTGTTCGGAGGCGGCGGCGACGGCGGCCGACTGGCGGGTGGCCTCTTCGGCGGTGGCGCCCATCGCCTCGGAGGAGGAGCGCATCTCGGATGCCGCCGAGGCGACTGCCCGCACGGCCTCCGACGACGAGGCGTCGAAATGCCGGCACAGGTCCTCGATGTGCTTGCCGCGGGCGAGTTGCGATTCCTGTTGGCGTTGCTGCTCGACGGCCAGGCGGTCGGCCTCGATCTTGTTGTCCTTGAACACCTGAACTGCGTTGGCCATGGCGCCGATTTCGTCCTGGCGTTCGGTACCGCGGATTTCCACCGTCGTATCGCCGCCGGCCAGCTTCAGCATGACGGTGTTGAGGCCGTTGATCGGCTTCGAGATGAAGGAGGATACGAAGAACGAGATGGCGAAGGCGAAGATCGTGGCAAGCAGCGCAATGACGATGAACGCGTAGGTCGTCATGCTGGCCGAGGCGTCGGCGTCACGGAAGCGGGAGGCGCCGGCCTTCTGCCAGGCGTTGCCCTGGGCGTCCAATGCCTCATAGAGCTTGTCGAAGGCCAAATCGGCCTCGATCATCATGATGACGGATGTCGCCACGTCGGCCTCCACCATGTCGATGACGTTCTTGGCAGCGGCTGCGTAAGTGTCCAGCAGGACGGGAATCTGCTCGGCGCCGGCCCGTTCGCTCGGCGTGAATTCATAGGTGTCGAGGATCTTGGCGAAGGACGGCTTGAGGCCGTCGATCTTGGTGGCAAGGGACTTCGCAAGATTGGCGACCTTCGCCTCCTCGACGCCGTTGGTTGCCCAGCTCAGCAGCCGGAAAAGGCCGCCGTTGACGTCGCTGATGTTGTTCTTGACGCTGAGGCCGTCGGCAACCCGACTGGCGGTGTTGTGGAACAGGAAGGCCGACGAGGTCCTGGCATCTTGCAGCCCAAAGAAGGCAACCGCCACCAGCACCACCATGGCAAGCGTGAAAATACCGGGCGTGATCAGCAGCTTGCGCGAAATCTTCCAGTTGTTCAGGGACATCGCTTTCTCCACGAATTCCACAGGATGCCGCGATTGCGCGCGGTTCTGTTGCAGGCAGCGCACGATGCGTCTTCGGGTGAGTCGGTAGCGGCTTCGGCGCCCCTCGCCGGACCGGCCGTATTAAACGGCCGATCCGGGCGATGAGGACGTCCGATTGCGTCAGTCGGTGTAGTAGCCGACGATGAAATACAGGTCGTTGTTGGCCTTCTTGATGTACGATTCTTTCTGGCCGATCTTCTTGGTTTCCGGGTTGGACCACTTGTATTTTACCCAGCCGTCGTTCGCCTTCTGAAGGATGGCGACCATGTCCTTGTTGAACTCCCGCCCATCGGCGTCCTTGAGGCCCAGGATGTTCTTGCCGATCAGCTTCGGGTTGGTGGAATGGTGCACCATCTTGCCCGGCATGTCCTGGACGACAATGTAGATCTCGCCCTGAATGAAGCCGCCCTTGGGATCGCTGAAGTCCTTGTAGGCCTGGTCGGCGCCGACCTTGTTGAAGTGAGCGATGGCCTTGTCCATGAGGGCCACGGCGTCGGCCTTCTTGTCGGCGGCGTCGGCCTGGGTAACCACGAGGAGCAGCATCGCGGCGATGCCGAAAAGTTTGCCGAGTTTGTTCATGAGTGACTCCATCTTTTTGTTGGAAAGTCAGGTGTCAAAGCAGCATCCACGCCTGCCGGCGATTTCTTGGGGCCGGTATTATGAGTGGCGTCAGTGTAGGAAGGGCGTGTCACCCGACGATGACAGACCGGCCCGAATTGGTAACGTTTTGTTTGTGAACTGTGACAATGTCGAAACATTCTTACTTCACGACAGATCATCTGTCCGGTGCACCGCACTTCCCCTCGCCGGATAGCAAATGCATATCTCGTTGCCTGCGGCTTCCACGGCGGGTAGGTTGCCGGCCATGACTCTCGCGCCCCCCTTTGCGTCCTATGCCTGCATGCCCGAAACCAGCCGCGGCCGACTGCACGCCGAGCCGGAGAGCGCGACGCGCACCTGCTTTCAGCGCGACCGTGACCGCATCATTCATTCGGCAGCCTTCCGGCGGCTGGAGTACAAGACGCAGGTGTTCGTCAATCACGAGGGGGATTTCTTCCGCACGCGCCTGACCCACAGCCTGGAAGTGTCGCAGATCGCCCGGTCGGTGTGCCGTTGCCTGGGCCTCAACGAGGATCTGGCCGAGGCCCTGGCCCTGGCCCATGACCTCGGCCATCCGCCGTTCGGACACGCCGGCGAGGATGCGCTGAAGGAGACCATGACGCCCTACGGCGGATTCGACCACAACGGACAGTCGCTTCGCGTCGTCACCCGGCTGGAGGAGCGCTACGCGGCGTTTGCCGGTCTCAACCTGACGTGGGAGACGCTGGAGGGCGTGGTCAAGCACAACGGTCCCCTGACCGGCCCGAACGGTCGCGGTGGGGTTCCGCGCGCCATCGCCGAGTATGCGAGGGACCAGGACCTCGAACTTTCCACCTATGCCAGCGCCGAAGCCCAGGTCGCCGCCATCGCCGACGACATCGCCTACAACAACCACGACATCGACGACGGACTGCGCGCCGGACTGTTCAGCGTCGACGACCTGGCCGACGTGCCGCTGGTGGGGCCGATCTTCGCGGCGGTCCGGGCGGCCTATCCCGGGCTCGACGAATCGCGCCTCATCCACGAGGCGGTGCGGCGCATGATCGGTGCCATGGTCACCGATCTCTTGGAGGAGACCCGCCGGCGCATCGAGGCGTCCCAGCCGAAAGGCGCCGACGACATCCGTCGGCTGGACCGGCCGGTCGCCGCCTTTTCGGCGGCGATGGCGGCCAACGACGCGGCGCTGAAGGCCTTTCTTTTCAAGAACATGTACCGCCACTACAAGCTCAACCGGATGACCAGCAAGGCCCGGCGCGTCGTGCGCGACCTGTTCGGTCTGCTCATCTCCGAGCCCGAATGCCTGCCGACCGAGTGGCGGGTCAAGGCGGCGGGCCCCGACACCGAAGCCACCGCGCAACTGGTGGCCGATTACATCGCCGGAATGACCGACCGCTACGCGCTCGACGAACACCGGCGCCTGTTCGACGTCCAGGCGAGGACTTCATGAACCTGTTTGAACACTTCCGGGAACGCGTCATCGAGGCCCTCGAGCGCATGATGGCGGCCGGCGATCTGCCGGCCGGGGCCGACACGTCGCGCATCGTTGTCGAGCCGCCGCGCGAGGCGGCGCACGGCGACGTCACCACCAACGCGGCCATGGTGCTGGCCAAGCCGGCCGGCCTCAAGCCGCGCGACCTGGCCGAGAAGCTGGCGGCCAGGCTGGCCGCCTTCGACGAGGTGGCGGCCGCCGAAGTCGCCGGACCGGGCTTCATCAACCTGCGCCTGTCGGATGCCTTCTGGCGGGCCCGCCTTGCCGAAATCCTCCGCTCGGGGCCGGCCTATGGCGGTTCGTCGGTGGGCGGCGGGGTGGCGGTCAACGTGGAATACGTCTCGGCCAACCCCACCGGGCCGCTGCATGTCGGGCACGCGCGCGGCGCCGTGGTTGGCGACGCCCTGGCCTCGCTGTTGGAGAAGGCCGGCTTCGCGGTCACCCGCGAATACTACATCAACGATGCCGGTGCTCAGGTCGAGGCGTTGGCCTGGTCGGCCTACTATCGCTACCTCCAGGCCCTGGGCTGCGAAATCGACGAGGCCGCCTTTGCCAAACTGTGTCCGGGCGGCGAGCTGCAATACCGGGGCGAGTACCTGGTCCCGCTCGGCAAGGCCCTGGTCGAGGCCTATGGCGACAGCCTGGCCGACCGCGACGGGGTGCACGGCGAGTGGACCGTGAAGTCCGTCGATGAATGGCTGCCGACGGTGCGCCAGTTCGCCATCGACCGCATGATGGACTTGGTGCGCGAGGACCTGGCGGCGTTGGGCGTGAAGCATGCCGTCTTCACGTCGGAGCGCGCGCTGGTGGCACGCGGCGGGGTGGAGGAGGCGCTGGCCTTTCTGGCCGAGCGCCAGCTCACCTATACCGGTGTTCTCGAGCCGCCGAAGGGCAAGCTGCCCGACGACTGGGAGGCCCGGCCGCAGTTGCTGTTCAAGGCCACCGCCTTCGGCGACGACGTCGACCGGCCGCTGAAGAAGTCGGACGGCTCGTGGACCTATTTCGCCACCGACGTCGCCAACCACCTGGACAAGTACCGGCGCGGTTTCGCCGCCATGATCAACGTGTGGGGCGCCGATCACGGCGGCTACGTCAAGCGCATGCAGGCGGCGGTCAAGGCGATTACCGAGGGACGGGGTTCGCTCGACGTCAAGCTGTGCCAGATGGTCAACCTGATGGACGGCGGCCAGGCAGTGAAGATGTCCAAGCGGGCTGGCACCTTCGTGACGCTGCGCGACGTGGTCGACGAAGTCGGCAAGGACGTCGTGCGTTTCATCATGTTGACCCGCAAGAACGACGCGCAGCTCGACTTCGACCTCAAGAAGGTGACCGAGCAGTCGCGCGACAACCCGGTATTCTATGTCCAGTACGCCCATGCCCGCATCCGCTCGGTGATGCGCAAGGCGGCGGAAATGTTCGCTCCGGCCGACTTGACGCCGGACGCGCTGGCGGCAGGCAGCCTGGAGTGCTTGACCGACCCCGAAGAGCTTGCTTTGATCAGGGCCATGGCGGGTTGGCCACGCATCGTCGAAAGCGCCGCGGAAGCGCATGAACCGCACCGGATCGCCTATTACCTGTACGATCTGGCGGCGCAGCTTCATACGCTGTGGAACAAGGGCAACGACGACGCCAGCCTGCGTTTCCTCATCCCCGAGGAGCGGACATTGACCCTGGCCAGGCTGGCCATGATCCAAGGAGTGGCGTTCGTCATCGCGTCGGGACTCGACGTGTTCGGCGTGACGCCGGTCGAGGAGATGCGCTGATGACGACGGCCGACGACGGCTGGAATGATCCGTCGGCCAGGGAACTGGCCCCGGAACCGGAATTCCGGCCGATCCCCCGGTCACGGCCGAAGTCGCGGCGGCACGGCGGCCCCTGGGTGTTCGCCGCGGTCCTTGTCGTGGCCATCGGCGCCGGCGCCGGCGGCTGGTATTTCCTCAACGATTGGCTGGTCGTCGACAATCCCGACGCCGAGGTGCCGCTGATCCGTGCCGACTCCGGCCCCATCAAGGTGCGTCCCGAGGAACCGGGCGGCATGGATGTGCCCGACCGCGACAAACTGGTCTACGACCGCATCGACGGCAACGGGGAGCGCAGCGCGGTCGAGCGCCTGTTGCCGCCGCCCGAGATGCCGATGGCCAAGCCGGCGCCCGCCGCCAAGGGGGTGGAGGAACGGTCCGCCGCGCAGGCGCCCACGCCGCTGGTTCCGGTGGCGCCGGCTCCGTCATCGCCGCCGGCTCCGGCCGCGAAGGCCGAGGCCCAGCCAGCGCCGACGCCCGAACGCGTGGTTCCCTCCGTCGAGGACGTGCTGAACGCCATGCGGCCGCCAGCGCCGGTCGATCCCAAGGCTCAGGAAACCCCCGCCGAGACCAAATTGAAGGCGGAAGCCGCCAAGGCGGCGGCACCGGCCAAGGTCGGCGGCTTTCTGGTCCAGCTTGCCGCGGTGCGCAGTCGCGAGCAGGCGGATGCCGAATGGCAACGGCTGCGCCAACGCAATTCCGACCTTCTGGGCAGTCTGGACCTTTCGGTGATGCGCGCCGACCTCGGTCCCGACAAAGGCGTTTTCTTTCGCCTGCGTGCCGGCCCCCTGACCAACGAGGCGGCGGCCCAGACCCTTTGCCAGAAGCTGTCTGAGCGCAAGATCGGCTGCCTGGTTGTGCGTCCGGAGGGCTAAGAATGACAAGACGTCTTCCCCTGGCCGTGGTGCTGGGGTGTTCTGGGAAGGTGCTGACTAAAGCCGAGCGGGCTTTCTTCAAGGATGCCGATCCGTTGGGATTCATCCTGTTCGGTCGCAACTGCGAAAACCCCGACCAGGTGCGTAAACTGGTCGAAAGCATGAGAAAATGCGTCGACCGCGCCGACGCCCCCGTGCTGGTCGATCAGGAAGGCGGCCGGGTGGCCCGCCTGGGGCCACCCCACTGGCGGATGGCGCCGGCCATGGCCCGCTTCGGCGAACTGGCGCGGCGCTCTTCCGTGCGGGCGACCGAGGCGGCCTGGCTCAACGCCCGCCTGATCGCCGCCGACCTCCACGAGTTGGGGATCACCATCAATTGCGCGCCGGTGCTCGACGTTCCGCACGCCGGCGCCCACGACATCATCGGCGACCGTGCGCCCGGAACCTCGGCCGACATCGCCATGCTGGTCGGCGGCGCCTTCGCCGACGGCCTGATGGAGGGCGGCGTGCTGCCGGTGATCAAGCACATTCCCGGCCACGGCCGGGCGGGCGCCGACAGCCACCAGTCGCTGCCGGTGGTCAAGACGCCGGTGACCGAGCTGGCGTCGACCGATTTCTCGCCGTTCCGGGCGCTCTCCGACCTGCCGTGGGCGATGACCGCCCACGTACTCTACACCGCGCTCGACGACCAGGAGCCGGCGACGACATCGCACTCCGTGATCGAGGCCGTGATCCGCGACCATATCGGTTTCGATGGCGTCCTGATCACCGACGATCTGTCGATGCGGGCCCTTTCGGGATCGCTGGCCGATCGCGCCAAGGCGGCGCTCGAGGCCGGCTGCGACGTCGTGCTGCACTGCAACGGCGACATGGACGAGATGCAGGAAGTGGTGGGCGCCTGCCGTGGGCTGTCGCTAAAGGCCCAGGCGCGCATCGAGCGCGGCGAGGCCATGCGCCGCGCCGCGGCGCCGCTCGACCGCAGCATGGCCCAGGCGCGCCTGGACGAACTTTTCGAGGACCGGGCGGCGTGATGGACATTTCGACCATCGCTTATACCGTTTCGGTATGGGCGATCCCGGTCCTGCTGGCAGTCACCCTGCACGAGGCGGCGCACGGCTGGGCGGCGTGGCGCCTGGGCGACGATACCGCCTACCGCCTGGGCCGGGTCACCTTCAATCCGTTCCGCCACATCGACCCCTTCGGCACCCTCCTGTTGCCGATCATGCTGCTGCTGGCCTCGGGTGGGCGCATGATGTTCGGCTTCGCCAAGCCGGTGCCGGTCAATTTCCGCGGCCTGAGGCGGCCGCGCCGCGACATGGTCCTGGTCGCCATCGCCGGGCCGGCCATCAATCTGGCGCTGGCCGTCGTCGCGGCGGCGCTGTTCCATACCGTGCCGTTGGTCTCCGGCGCCCTGCGCGAGTGGTACGGCCTCAGCCTCCAGGCGGCGGTATGGGTCAACCTGCTGCTGGCCGTCTTCAACATGCTGCCGCTGCCGCCGCTGGACGGCGGCCGGGTAGCCGTCGGCCTGCTTCCGTGGCGGCTGGCCGTTCGTCTCGCCCGACTGGAACGCGCCGGAATCCCGATTATACTGGCGGTGGTCTTCATCGTGCCGTGGATCGGCGATGCGGTGGGGATGGACCTGAACGTCTTCTGGTGGCTGGTGGGCATGCCGACCAGCTTCCTGGAAGGGGCGATTTTCCGGCTGGTGGGGCTCCAATAGGGCGCGGCGATGGAAAGCCAGGACACCTTCGAGGGTATGGAAGCCGCGGCGGCGGGACCGGACGGCGCGGCGTTCGTCGTCGACCTCGACGGCTTCGAGGGGCCCATCGACGTGCTGCTGAGCCTGGCCCGCGACCAAAAGGTGGACCTCACCCAGATCTCCATCCTGCAATTGGCCGACCAATACCTGGATTTCGTGGCCCGTGCCCGCCAGATCAGCCTCGAACTGGCCGCCGACTATCTGGTGATGGCGGCGTGGCTGGCCTATCTCAAGTCGCGGCTGCTGATCCCCGACTTGGGCGGCGACGACGAACCGTCCGGCGAGGAGATGGCCGCCGCTCTGGCCTTCCATCTGCAAAGACTGGAGGCCATGCAGGAAGCCGGCGCCCGCCTGATGGCGCACGCCCGCGTCGGCCACGAGGTGTTCGCCCGCGGCATGCCGGAAGTGCCCGAGGAGGACGTGCAGACGGTCTTCGAGGTTACCCTCTACGATCTGCTCAAGGCCTATGGCGACCAGCAGAAACGGGCCGGCGAGGGAACGCTGCAAATCGAGGCATGGGGCCTTTACGCCGTTGAGGATGCGCTGGAGCGGCTGCGCCGGCTTGTCGGCCGTATGCCGGATTGGGAAAACCTGCTGGCCTTCCTGCCGCCCGGCCTTAACGACGCCCTGCTGACGCGTTCCGCGATTGCCTCCACCTTCGTGGCGAGCCTGGAACTGGTGCGCGAGGGGCGTTTGAGGATTCGCCAGATGGGGGCATTCGGCCCCATCTACGTGCGGACGGCGGAGGATCGGCGGAACGGGGATTCGGAAAATCCATGAGCGACATCGACGGCCAGCACCTGAGACTCCTGGAGGCGATCCTTTTCGCGGCGAGCGAGCCGCTGTCTGAAAAGGCGCTGGCCGAACGCATGCCGGAAGGGGCCGACCTCAAGGCCCTGCTGGCGGAATTAAAGGCGGCCTACGCGCAGCGCGGCGTCAACCTGAGGCAGGCCGGGCACTCGTGGGCTTTCCGCACGGCGCCCGATCTCGGGCCGGCGCTGGCCCGCGAACGGCAGAAGGTCCGCAAACTGGGGCGGGCCATGATCGAAAGCCTGGCGGTGATCGCCTTTCACCAGCCGGTGACGCGCGCCGAGGTCGAGGAGATTCGCGGCGTCGGCTTCAATCGGGGCACACTGGACGCCCTGTTCGAGGCCGGATGGATTCGCCCCGTCGGCCGCCGCCGCACGCCGGGCCGGCCGGTGACCTGGGGCACGACCGACACCTTTCTCGATCATTTCGGCCTGGAATCCCTTGCCGATCTGCCCGGGCTTGACGAACTTAAGGCGGCGGGCCTTCTCGACAAGCGGCCGGCCATCGAATCCTATGCGGTCAAGGGCCAGATGCGCGCCGCCGGCGACACCGAGGGCATGGACGACCTGGACAGCCGGGCCCCCGACCTGTTCAAGGAGAACGACGCGCCGGAGGAGCCGCTGGAGCCCGACGATCCCGGCGGACCGGACGGCGAAACCGAGCCGGCCGGCGCTTGAATTTCGGTCTTTGTCGACGGTTTCGGCGGATCGCGCCGGCGCGGCTCCGGGTGATTGCGGAGGGTAGGGGTTTCTGCCATTATCCGGCCGGCATTCAAAAGGCGCACTGCACAAGCGAGAACTAGAAATGGGTACCTTCAGCATCTGGCATTGGCTCATCGTCCTGCTCATCGTGCTCGTCCTCTTCGGCGGGCGCGGCAAGGTGTCGGCCCTGATGGGTGATTTCGGCAAGGGCCTCAAGTCCTTCAAAAAGGGCATGAAGGAAGAGGACGACGACGCGAAGGCCGACGCTCCCAAGGCCATCAAGTCCGAATCCGCCCCGACGGTCGACCCCGTGGCCGAAAAGGATTCCGTGAACAAGAACTGATCTTGCGAGGAGCGTGGGTCCCGTCAGATCCCCGACCGGGAGCCGCGCCGCGCCATGTTCGACATCGGCTGGCAGGAACTGTTCATCATTGCGGCGATCGCCCTCATCGTGGTCGGGCCGAAGGATCTGCCGCGTGTGCTCTCCCAGATCACCAAATACATCCGCAAGGCGCGCGGCATCGCCAGGGAATTTCAAAGCAGCATCGACGAAGTGGTCCGCCAAGCCGATCTCGAGGAAATCCGCAAAGAAGTAGAGACGAGTTCCGGCTTCGACCTCAAGGACGAGATCCGCAACGCCATCGACCCCGGCGGCGAAATGACCCGCCAGTTCGACATTTCGGACGTCAAGGCCGATATCGAGCGCTCGGCCAAGGCGGTGACCGAGGGGCAGGCTTCCACGCCGACGGAAACGCCGGCCGTGTACGGGCCACCCCAGCCCGAAGATACGACCGCGCCGGCCGACCCCCTTCCGGCCGATCCCGCCAATCCGCAGTCCAGGTAATCCGCCGTGACCGAAGACGAACTCGATGACAAGAAGATGCCGCTGCTGGAGCATCTGGTCGAACTTCGCAAACGGCTCGTCTGGTCGCTGGTGTCGGTCGTCATCCTGTTTTTCGTCTGCTATTTCTTCGCCCAGGACATATACGGCTTTCTGGTGCAGCCGCTGGCCGACGCCCTGCACGACCGCGGGGAAGAGAATCGCCGACTCATTTTCACGGCCCTGCACGAGGCCTTCTTTACCTACGTCAAGGTGTCGGCCTTCGCGGCCATGTTCCTGGCCTTTCCGTTCATTGCCTCGCAGATCTGGCTGTTCATCGCGCCCGGCCTTTACCGGCACGAGAAGAAGGCCTTCCTGCCGTTCCTGGTGGCGACGCCGATTCTGTTCTTCCTGGGCGGCGCCCTCGTCTATTACTTCATCTTTCCGATGGCCTGGAAGTTCTTCCTCAGCTTCGAATCGACGGGCGCCGCAGGCGGCTTGGCCATCCAGCTGGAGGCCAAGGTCAACGAGTACCTGTCATTGGTCATGGGATTGATCTTCGCCTTCGGGCTGGCCTTCGAATTGCCGGTGCTGCTGACCCTCCTGGGACGGGTCGGCATCGTCACCTCGCAGGGGCTCAAGAACAAGCGCCGCTACGCCATCGTGCTGGCCTTCGTCGCCGCCGCCGTGCTGACGCCGCCCGATGTCATCAGCCAGGTCGGCCTGGCGGTGCCGATCGTCATTCTTTACGAGATATCGATCCTGTCGGTTCGCATGATCGAGAAAAAGCGGGAAGAGCCCCTCGATCCGCTCGAAGAGGAAAGCCCGTCGACGGGTTGACGGCATGGCGTGGCGGCCGTGGTTGAACGCTGGACGCGGCCGGGGGAACTTCCTATAAAGCCTGCGTTTCCGCCGGGTACGGGGATATCGATGTTCGACATCAAGTGGATTCGCGAAAATCCTGACGCCTTCGACAAGGCGCTTGGCAACCGCCGCATGGGACCGGCGGCGGCGGCGTTGCTGGGCCTCGACGCCAAGCGGCGCGACGCCCTGACCCACGCCCAGGAGATCCAGGCCGAGCGCAACCGGCTGGCCAAAGAAATCGGCGCCGCCAAGGCGCGTGGCGAGGACGCGACGGAGATCATCGCCAAGGTCTCGCGCTCCAAGCAGGAGCAGGCGGACGCCGAGGAAACGGCCCGCCTGGCCGAGGTTGAATTGGAAACCGCCCTGGCGGCACTGCCCAACGTGCCGGCCGAGACCGTGCCGGTCGGCCTCGACGAGACCGCCAACGTGGAGATGCGCCGCTGGGGCCAGCCCCGAACCTTCGATTTTCCGGCCCGGGAACATTTCGACATCGGCGAGGGCTTGGGGCTGATGGATTTCGACGCCGCCGCCAAGATGTCGGGGGCCCGCTTCGTTGTCCTCAAGGGGCCGCTGGCCCGCCTCGAGCGGGCGCTGGGCGCCTTCATGCTCGACCTGCAGACCGGCGAGCACGGCTATACCGAGATCAATCCCCCGATCATGGTCAAGGATGCGGCGCTGTTTGGCACCGGCCAGTTGCCCAAGTTCGGGGAAGACCTGTTCCGCACCACCAACGACTTCTGGCTGATTCCCACCGCCGAGGTGCCGCTGACCAACCTGGTGGCGGGCGACATCCTGGAAGAGGCGTCGCTGCCGAGACGGGTGACCGCGCTGACGCCTTGTTTTCGTTCGGAAGCCGGAGCGGCCGGCAAGGACACCCGCGGCATGATCCGCCTACATCAGTTCAACAAGGTGGAACTGGTCAGCATCACCCGCCCCGAAGATTCAGATGGCGAACTCGACCGGATGACCGGCTGCGCGGAAGAGGTGCTGAAGCGCCTGGAGTTGCCCTATCGCGTCATCGTGCTTTGCACCGGCGACATGGGGTTTTCGGCCCGGCGCACCCACGACATCGAGGTGTGGCTACCCGGCCAGGGGCGCTACCGCGAGATTTCCAGCTGCTCCAGCTGTGGCGATTTCCAGGCCCGGCGGATGAAAGCGCGCTATCGCCCCGAAGGCGAGAAGGGGACGCGTTTCGTCCATACCCTCAACGGCTCGGGCCTGGCGGTCGGGCGCACCCTCGTTGCCGTGCTGGAGAACTATCAGCGGGCGGACGGCTCGGTCGTCGTGCCCGAGGTATTGCGCCCGTACATGGGCGGGCTCGAGGTGATCTCCGCCCATGGCAAATAACGGCTTCGACCTTGCGCGGGCGCGCGTCCTCATTTCCAACGACGACGGCATCAACGCGCCCGGCCTCAAGGTCCTCGAACGCGTCGCCCAGGCGGTCGCCCGCGAGGTATGGGTGGTGGCGCCCGAAACCGAGCAGAGCGCCGTCGGCCATTCGCTGACCCGGCGGCGGCCGTTGCGCATCCGCGAGGTTGCGCAGCGCCGCTTCGCCGTCGACGGCACGCCGACCGACAGTGTGCTGCTTGCGGTGCGCCAGATCATGGCCGACAATCCGCCCGACATCGTCTTTTCCGGGGTCAATTACGGTGGCAACCTGTGCGACGATGTCACCTATTCGGGGACCGTCGCGGCGGCCATGGAGGCGACCCTGCTGGGCGTGCCCGCCGTCGCCTTCAGCCTGGTCACCGACGGCGCCGCGATCATCCACTGGGAAACCGCCGAAAAATGGGCGCCGGAGGTGCTCGGTCGACTGTGCGCGGCCGGCTGGCCGGCGGCCGTGGTGATGAATGTCAATTTTCCCAACCTGCCGGCTCGCGCGGTGACCGGCATTCAGGCCACCAGCCAGGGCGGCGGCAAGGCCGGGCAGGGCATGACCGCATCGACCGATCCGCATGGCGAAGCCATCTATTGGCTGGGCACCGAGGCCCACGGCGAACGCATCCGCGCCGGCGAGGACGTCGAGGCGGTCCATCGCGGCGCCATTTCGATCACGCCGCTGTCGCTCGACCTGACCGACGGGCCGACCTTGACGGCGCTCAAGGCGTCGCTGCGGTGAACCCCGATTCGCGCAAGATCCGCTTGATTTTGGCGATGCGGCGGACTGGCATCACCGACACCAGGGTCTTGGGCGCCCTGGAGCGGATACCGCGCGACGCTTTCGTTCCCGTCACCTTCCGCGACCGCGCCTACGACGACGTGGCGCTGCCCATCGGTCGCCATCAGACCATCAGCCAGCCGTCGGTCGTGGCGCGCATGACCCAGGTGCTGGAAGTTGGCGACCGCATGAAGGTGCTGGAGATCGGCACCGGCTCGGGCTATCAGGCGGCGGTGCTGGCCAGCCTGTGCCGCCGATTGTACACAGTCGAACGTCATCGCGAGCTGTTGGACCTGGCGGAACGGCAGTTTTCCGCCCTGCGCATCACCAACATCACGACCCGACTGGGCGACGGCGCCCTGGGCTGGCCCGAGCAGGCCCCGTTCGACCGTATTATTGTGACGGCGGCGGCCTCTGCCATGCCGGAAGTCCTGGCCGGCCAGCTTTGCATCGGCGGCATCATGGTGGTTCCGATCGGGGCTTCCGACGGCGACCAGACGCTGACCCGGGTGCGGCGCACCGACGAAGGCTTCGCCACGGAAACGGTCGGCATGGTGCGTTTCGTGCCGCTGGTCCCGGGAATTGCCGCCGGATGAGCCGTCGGCTTGCCAGTTCCGTTGAAGAAATCCGTTCTCTCCGCAATAATCCCCTCATGACCTTGCCGTGGCGCCTGATGATCGGAAGCCTTCTCGCCGCCCTGGTGGTGGGGGGATGCGGGTGGGCGGAATGGCCGCCGCCTTCACGGGTGCGTGCCGTAAACGCCCCGCCGAACACGTTGCAGATCGCGCCGGCGCCCCGGCCACAAAGCCAAACACGGCAGGGATCGGACATGGTGTTCGTCGGCGCGGATTCGGTGACGGCGGCGCCGGGCGACACCGTCTATAGCCTGTCGCAGCGCCATCGGGTCTCGCAGCGCGCGCTCATCGAGGTCAATGGCCTCAAGCCGCCCTATCAGCTGGCGGTGGGCCAGCGGCTGGTATTGCCGCGCGAGCGCGTCCATCCGGTGGTGCGTGGCGATACGCTCTACAGCATCTCGCGGCGCTATGGCGTCGACATGTATGAACTGGCCCAGGCCAACCGCCTCGAATCCTCCTATGCCATTCAGGTCGGCCAGGAACTGCGTATTCCCGCGGTTCCACAGGCGGTAGCGCAGCAGCAGCCGCCGCCAACGGCGGTTGCCCGCGGTATGCAGGCCGAGGAACTGGCGCCGCCTCCCGCCGGCCGCGAGGGGCCGGCGGTCACCATGCTGCCACCGTCCGAACCCGCTCCGAATTCCGCGCCGCCGGCTCCGCTCGCACCCGCCCCGCCGCCGACCGCCCGCTTGGCGCCGGAAGCGGCGCCGACAGCTCCCGTCGCGCCCGAACCGCCGCCGATGGTGGGGGGAGAGGGGTTCATCTGGCCGGCCCGGGGCCAAGTCGTCCTGGAATTCGGCCCCAAAGCCAAGGGGCTGCACAACGACGGCATCAACATCGAGGCGCCGCGGGGCACACCGGTTTACGCCTCGGCGGGCGGGGTCGTCGCCTATGCCGGCAACGAACTCAGGGGATTTGGCAACCTGCTCCTGATCAAGCATGCCGACGGCTGGGTCACCGCCTACGCCCACAATGACGAACTGCTGGTCAGGCGCGGCGATACGGTGAAGAAGGGGCAGGTCATCGCCCGGATCGGCTCGACCGGCAACGTGACGAAGCCTCAACTGCACTTCGAGTTGCGCAAGGGAAGGCAGGCTGTCGACCCGCGCAGCCGGTTGACCGAGCAGTTGGCCGGTTGATGCCACGCTTTCGCGGGCGCGACGCCAATTGCCGCCACGCCGGGGGTGGCGTACACTTCCGGCTCACAATCCAGAGCCGGGAAAAAGGGGAGGTTTGAACCGTGGGGGACGAAAACACGGGAACAGGAGTGCGCAAGCACCTGTCCGACAAGCAGGCGTGGCTCAGGCTGCTCTACATGATCTTGTTCGGGATTGCCTTCGAGGTCGCCAAATTCGTCACCTTCTTCGTCGCGGCCGTGCAAATCCTGTTCAAGCTGTTCACCGGCGATGTACAGCCCCGGCTTAGCGGATTTGGCGCCAGCCTGGCGATCTTCCTGCGCCAGACCGTCGACTTCCTGACCTTCCGGAGCGAGGTCAGGCCGTATCCCTGGAGCGCATGGCCCTTGCCGGAAGTGGCGGCCGCCGAAGCCGCCGCCGCGGCGACCGTCGAGGCCGCGACCCCGGCCAAGCCGGCCGAACATCGCGCCCCGCGTGGCGGGCGGCGCAAGGCAAGCGGGCCGGCCGACGACGAAGTCAAGACCGAATAGCCAAGCCATCGGCCGGGCTTGCCAGTCAGTCGAGCGGTTTGCCCAGCTCGCCAGCCAGATCCTGAATGAACTGCCAGGCGACCCGGCCCGAACGGGCGCCGCGGGTGACCGACCATTCATTGGCGCGGGCGCGCAGTTCGGCGGGCTGAATGGGCAGGCCGTAAGCGGCGGCGTATCCCTCGACGATGTCGAAGAAAACGTCCTGGCCGCAAGGGTGAAACCCCAGCCACAGCCCGAACCGATCCGACATCGATACCTTTTCCTCGACCGCCTCGGCCGGGTTGATGGCGGTCGAGCGCTCGTTCTCGATCATGTCGCGCGGCATCAGGTGGCGGCGGTTCGAGGTGGCGTAGAAGACGACATTGGTCGGTCGGCCTTCGATGCCCCCCTCCAACACCGCCTTCAGCGACTTGTACGAGGCGTCGTGGCCGTCGAACGACAGATCGTCGCAGAAGATGATGAACCGGCGCTTCGCCTCGCGCAGGATGCCGAGAAGGCGGGGCAGGGACTGGATGTCTTCGCGATGGATCTCGACCAGGCCAAGCAGCCCGGGCGTCTCCTCTTCGATCCGGGCGTGAACGGCCTTGACCAGCGAGCTTTTGCCCATGCCGCGGGCGCCCCACAGCAGGGCGTTGTTGGTGGGCAGGCCCTTGGCGAAGCGGCGGGTGTTCTCCAGCAGGATGTCGCGCTGGCGCTCGATGCCCTTGAGAAGGCCGATGTCGACACGGCTGACCTCGGGAACGGGTTCCAGCCAATCGTCGTCAGCGTGCCAGACGAAAGCGGCGGCGGCGGCGACGTCGGCGACCCGACGAGCCGGCGGGGCCAGCCGTTCAAGCGCATCGGCGATGCGGCGCCACAGCGGCAGCGGGTCGATGTCGGGCATTTTTCGCATCCTTCCCAAGACGGCCGGCGCACCCTAGCACAGGGCCGCGCTCCGTCAACCCCGGGGGCAGTTGACACGCCCTTCCTTGCCCCCCCACATTGAGGGCCCGGCTGTTTCCGTTTGCAAGTCGCGTGGGGACCGGTATATTCCCGCTGGCTTTGCCCAAGAATTCTAGGGAGTTCCCTGATGTTCATCTCGCCCGCATATGCCCAAGCCGGGGGTGGTCTCGGTGGCGGCGGTTTCGAGGCCCTTCTGCCGCTGGTCCTCATCTTCGTTGTTTTCTATTTCCTGCTCATCCGTCCGCAGCAGAAGAAGGCCAAGCAGCATCGCGAAATGCTGTCGGCCATCCGTCGCGGCGACAAGATCGTGACCAACGGCGGCATTCTCGGCACCGTGACCAAGGTGGTCGACGAGACCGAACTGATGGTCGAAATCGCCGAAGGCATCCGCGTCCGTGTGCAGCGCGGCATGGTTGCCGGCGTGCGCTCGAAGACCGAGCCGGTCAAGGATGCCGGCAAGCCGACGGACGCCGCGGCCGGCAGCCAGCCGGAAAGCGCGGTTTCCAAGCTGAAGAATTTTCTCGGGGGGAAGGGCAAATAACCGCCCTCCGGTGAGACGTTTCCGATGGTTCATATCGCCAAGTGGAAGGTGATCGTCGTCGTCGTTGTCTGTGCGTTCGGCGTGTTGTTTTCCATCCCCAATTTCCTGAGCCGCGATCTGGCGGATTCGCTGCCCGACTGGTTGCCCCATCAGCAAATCAGCCTGGGACTGGATCTGCAGGGCGGCTCGCACCTTCTCTTGGAGGTCGACGTCGCTTCGGTCATTCGCGAGCGTCAGGACACCCTGATCGAAGCGATGCGCACCGAGTTGCGCAAGGAACGCATTCGCTATACCGGCCTCGGTGTGCGTGGCCAGTCGGTGGTGGTGAACATTCCCGACGCCGATCGGGTGCAGACGGCCTACGATCTGGTGCGCGGCCTGGAAAGCGGCATCAGCGCCACGATGGAGGACGGCGGACGCATCTCCCTGACCTTGACCGAGCAGGCCATCAAGGAACGGACCCGCTCGGCCGTCGAGCAGTCCATCGAAATCGTGCGGCGGCGCATCGACGAGACGGGCGTGCGCGAACCGACCATCATCCGACAGGGCGAGGATCGCATCCTGGTGCAGCTTCCCGGGCTGGATGATCCGGAACGCATCAAGCAGCTGCTGGGCAAGACCGCGAAGATGACCTTCCACCTGGTCGACGATCAGGTGCCGGTGGCCGAGGCGATGGCCGGGCGCCTGCCGCCCGGCTCGATGCTGCTGCCGTCCTCGCACGAGACGGTGGCCAACGGCCAGCCGCGCATGTACGTCATCAACAAGCGGGTGATGCTGAGCGGCGACGCTTTGGCCAACGCCCAGGTCGGCACCGACCCGCGCACGTCGGAACCGGTGGTCAATTTCCGTTTCGATGCCTCTGGCGGCAAGCGCTTCGGCAAGATCACCACCGACAACGTCAACCGCCTGCTGGCCATCGTGCTCGACGGCAAGGTGATCAGCGCGCCCAATATCCGCGAGCCCATTCTCGGCGGCTCCGGGCAGATCAGCGGCAGCTTCAGCTTCCAGTCGGCGCAAGATCTCGCCCTGCTGTTGCGGGCCGGCGCCCTGCCGGCACCGTTGACCATTCTCGAGGAACGGACCGTCGGGCCGGGCCTCGGCGCCGATTCGATCGCCGCCGGCAAGGTGGCCAGCGTACTCGGCCTCGTTCTGGTCGTCGTCATCATGGTGATGGTCTACGGCCGCTTCGGGGCGGTTGCCGATATCGCGGTCGTCTTCAACATGTTCCTCATCATGGCATCGCTCTCGGTGCTGCAGGCGACCCTGACGTTGCCCGGCATCGCCGGCATCGTGCTGACCGTCGGCATGGCGGTCGACGCCAATGTGTTGATTTTCGAACGCATCCGCGAAGAATTGCGCAATGGTCGCTCGCCGATCTCGGCGATCGAGACCGGCTATTCGCAGGCGACGCGGACCATCATCGACGCCAACCTGACGACGCTGATCGCTGCCGTGCTTCTCTATCAGTTCGGGTCCGGCCCGGTCCGCGGCTTTGCGGTGACGTTGGCCATCGGCATCGCGGCATCGATGTTCACCGGCGTCATGCTAACCCACGTGATCGTGCTGGGGTGGCTTCGTCGCGCCCGGCCGCAGACCTTGAAAATCTAGGCGCCAAGCCATGCTTTTTCGTATGCAACTCGTTCCGCCGGGCACGAACATTCCGTTCATCGCGTGGCGCAAGTTTTTCTTCGTGTTTTCCGTGCTGCTGGTTTTGGGTTCGCTCGCCCTGTTTGCCGTTCGCGGCCTCAACTACGGCATCGACTTCCAAGGCGGCATCCTGCTGGAGGTCAAGACCCAGGGGCCGGCCGACATTGGCGGCATGCGCTCGACCCTCAACGATCTCGATCTTGGCGAGGTCGCCTTGCAGGGGTTCGGTGCGCCTGACGACGTGTTGATCCGGCTTGCCAAGCAGGAAGGTGGGGACGCCCAGCAGCAGGTCGCGGTCGAGAAGGTCAAACAGGCCCTGGGGGCGGGCGTCGAATACCGCCGGGTCGAAGTGGTCGGACCGCAGGTCAGCAACGAGTTGCTGCTGGACGGCATTTACGCGGTGGTCCTGGCCCTGATCGCCATGCTCATCTACATCTGGTTCCGCTTCGAGTGGCAGTTCGGCCTGGCCGCGGTCATCGCGCTGCTTCACGATGTGATCAGTACGATCGGCGTCTTCGCCATTCTGCAATGGGAGTTCAACCTCTCGACCATCGCTGCCGTGCTGACCATCGCCGGCTATTCCATCAACGATACCGTGGTGGTGTTCGACCGCGTCCGCGAGAATTTGCGCAAGTACAAGACGATGGCCTTGCCGGACCTGCTGAACCGCAGCATCAACGAGACCCTCGCGCGCACCATCATGACCAGTTTGACGACCCTGGTCGCCATCACCGCGCTATACCTGTTCGGCGGCGAGGTCGTCCGCGGGTTCAGCTTCGCCATGATCTACGGCATCGGGATCGGCACTTTTTCGTCGATTTGCGTGGCGGCGCCGCTGCTGCTCTACATGAGGGTGCCGCGCCGGTCGAGCAAAACCGAGGAGGCGGCGGCCAAGGCGTCGCCGTAAGCGTTATTTCCGGCCTCGACATCACGCCAAGGGTTTCCCCCGGCCGCAAGGTGGTTCAGGCCTATGGCGAAGGTCGGTTTCGCATTTCGGGAGAAGTCGTCACGGGCTCGGTTGTCGTCTGGCCCGACGGCTGGACGGCGTGGCCGGTCGCCGATGGCGCGATCCTTTCCGCCGACGACCTGACGCCCATTCGCTCCCTTGCCGGAACCGTCGACATCCTGCTGATCGGCTGTGGCACCCGCTTCGGCCCCGAACCGGCGGGGTTGCGCGCCGCCGTCAAGGCCGTCGGCATGGCCCTCGAGTGGATGGACACGGGCGCGGCCTGCCGCACCTACAACGTGCTGGTCGGCGAAGGCCGCCGCGTCGCCGCCGCCCTCATCGCCGTTTAGCGAGAACGGCCCGGAGGGGAACCTCCAGGCCGTTCGCATTGTTGACGACCGAAGGGCCTAGCCGAGATTGGCGGCGGCGAAATCCCAGTTGACCAGATGGTCGAGGAAGATATCGACATAATCCGGACGCCGGTTCTGGTAGTCCAGGTAATAGGCGTGCTCCCACACGTCGCAGGTGATCAGCGGCGTCTGGCCGTGGGCGATGGGGGTATCGGCGTTGCCGGTCTTCACGATCTTCAGCCGGCCCCCGTCCTGCACCAGCCATGCCCAGCCGCTGCCGAACTGGGTGACGGCCGCGGTCTTGAACTGCTCGCGAAACGCCGCATAGCCGCCGAAGTCTTCGTCGATCCTGGCGGCCACCTTGCCGGCCGGCGCGCCGCCGCCGTTCGGCTTCATGGCCTTCCAGTAGAACGTGTGGTTCCACACCTGGGCGGCATTGTTGAAAACGCCCGCCTTGGCGGCATCCCCGGCCGTTTCCCGCACGATCCGCTCCAGCGGAGCGGAAGCCAGCGGCGTGTCCTTGATCAGGTTGTTGAGGTTGACGACATAGGCGTTGTGGTGCTTGCCGTGGTGGAATTCCAGCGTCTTGGCGCTGATGTGGGGCTCCAGCGCGGTGTTGGCATAAGGCAATGCCGGAAGTTCAAAGGCCATTCCCTCCTCCTATGACTGACGGTTTTCCCGATATCTTTCAATTGTCTAAAAAATCATATCCGGTTGCGCCGCCGCGGGGAAGGGCAGACCCCGGCGCGCCGGACGAGTCGCTCGAAATGCGTCGTGCCGGCCTTGACGGAGCCGATTTACGTCACACATTTAGCGCCTAGGATAGTTTGCAAATAAGAAGAGGTAGCATCATGGCATTTTCTCTGCCCACATTGCCGTACGCCAAGAACGCGCTTGAGCCCTATATGTCGGCCGAGACGCTGGAGTACCACCATGGCAAGCATCATCAGGCCTACGTGGACAACGGCAACAAGCTGGTCCAAGGCACCGGCCTGGAGGGCAAGTCGCTGGAGGAGGTCGTACAGGCCGCCTACAAGGACAAGGCGCTGACCGGGCTGTTCAACAACGCCAGCCAGCATTGGAACCACGTTCAGTTCTGGCAGTGGATGAAGCCGATGGGCGGCGGCGCCATTCCCGGCGAGCTTGAGAAGAAGCTCACCGCGGATTTCGGCGGGATCGACGCCTTCAAGGCCAAGTTCATCGAGGCCGGGGTCACCCAGTTCGGCTCTGGGTGGTGTTGGCTTACCGTCGAGAACGGCAAACTGGCCGTCGCCAAGACCCCCAACGGCGAAAGCCCGATGGCGTACGGCAAACCGGCACTGCTCGGATGCGACGTGTGGGAACATTCCTACTACATCGACTACCGCAACCGCCGTCCGGACTATCTCAAGGCCTTCCTCGACCACATGGTCAATTGGGAACGAGTGGCCGAACTGTTCGCCAAGGCCGTCTGACACTCCTGCGGCCGAGCACCGGGTTCCGCCGCTCTTCCGGCGCGGACCCGGTGGGGCCGGGTGGCTTTCGGGCCGGCCGCCTTTCCCCCATACTACGAGGATCGCTGCCGCGTGGAGGCATGCCGCGCCGATGCCCGATCTGTCGTTCTGCGCCCAGCAGGTCCGCCGCCAGGACAACGACCGTTTCCTGTGCGCCCTTTTCGCGCCCGCCGCGCGCCGGGAAGGGCTGTTCGCGCTCTATGCCTTCAATCTGGAACTCGCCTCCATCGCCGATAAGGTCAGCGAACCACTGCTGGGCCGGATGCGCTTTCAATGGTGGCGCGAGGCCGTGGACGGCGATGCGAACGGCAACGCCGCCGGCCATCAGGTCGCCGGCCCGCTGGCAAGGACGGTCGCGGAGTCGGGGCTGAGCACGGCATCCTTGCTCGCCCTGATCGACGCCCGGGAACGGGACCTCGACGACCGACCCATTCCCGACCAGGCCGCCTTCGCGGCGTACGCGGCCGATACGGCGGGGGCCCTGGCGGAAATGAGCCTGGACGTGCTGGGCATCGCCGAAGCGGCGGCCCACGAGGCGGCGCATCACGTGGGGCTGGCGTGGGCCGGACTCGGCATCCTCCGCTCGCTGCCCTTTCACGCGGTGCGCCGGCGGCTCTATCTGCCGGCGGAGTCGCTGGAAGCGGCCGGTTCGACCGCCCAGGAGATCTTCTCGGGCAAGGCGTCGCCGGCGCTTCGCCGGGTGGTGGCCGAGGTGGTCGAATGGTCCCGCCACCATCTGAACGCCGCCCGCATGAATCGCGGCAGGGTTCTGGCGGCCGCGCTGCCGGCGCTGCTTCCGGCGGTGCTGGCGGAAATACACCTGGAACGGTTGCGCCGCGCCGATTTCAATCCGTTCGACCGCGACCTCGCCCGTCCGGCGCCCTGGCGGGTTGCCCGCCTGTGGATGCACGCCCGGCGGAGCCGATTCTGACGTCGCGCGCTATTGCGCCGACGTCGGCATCAGATCGAGGGTGGACAGAACGGGGAAAATCGGGGGCGACGCCACATTGTACAACAGGATGGCGCCGTAGCGCATGTCGGGAAAGCCACCGCGCGTATCGTCATAGCGGCGGATTTCCAGGGTAGTTTTTTCGTGGCTGAGGGGGTCTGTGACCTGCCACGAGACCACCTGATTCGATTGGCGCGGCTGCGCGAACGGGGTAATGGCGTGCTCGCTTGCCGCCGTCGGCTTCCCGAACCGCTGGGAGTAGTAGGCGACAAGGGCGTCATGGGAATCCGTCGGGAAAATGGCTTGAATGCGCGTCGCCAGGCCGTCGTCGTAGCGGACGATCGCCTGGGCGCCCTGGTACATGACTGAGTTGACCCGCAACTGGCGGGCCAGTTTGGCCGGCCAATCGACCGGCTCGACGCAAAAGACCACGGCTCCCCGGCTTTTTTTGACACAGAAGTTCCGCTCGCTGGGGTCGGCGGGTTCCGGAGGCATCGCCGTGGTGATGTAGATGGAACTGCCGAGCGTCAGCACGCTGTCGGGCACCTTGCGCCCAGGGGCCGGCGCCGACGCCATGGCGGTCCGCATGGGGGCGGCGTTTGGACCATCGAGGCCGAGCGGAAGGTCCTCCTTCGACGTCAAGGCGGCCGGCCGCGAGGACTTCGGAGTTTCCGCTAATTGATCGAGCGGACCCGCCGGGTTGGCGATCGGGGTTGGTCCGGCCTTGTTCCGTGCCGGTGACGGACGGCCTGATACGGCGGGCCTGGCCGGTGCCGCGGCACGTTCGGGAGACGGTGGCGACGGGACGTCGAGCCTCTCGGCCGGACGTTCCGCCAGAGGGATCGGTGGGGGAGCCGGCGGTTTCTCGCCGATGATCGGATGGCGCGTGCCAGGAGCCACGGTGTCGGGGGCGAACGGGTCGGCCATCGTCACTACCGGCGGAACGGGACCGGCCGGCTGGCGGGCCACCGGCGGTGGCGCGGCGGGGGCCGTGAGCGGGGGCGTCGACGGCAACGTGCGGGCGGCCATCGTGGCCGTGGGCGGCGGGGAATCGGGGATTTTGCGGGTGGCCACGGCGACGGTAGGAAGCGGCCGGACCGGCGGTTCGTCCACGGGCGTTTCCGACGCGCCCGTTGCGGGCGGGACGTTCGGCTCGGGCGCGGCGACGGCCTCCGCCGGCGGCGCGTCCTTCTCGGCCACGCTTGCCGTCACCACGGGTTCCGTCATTTCGGCTGGCGGCGCTACCGCCGGCATCGCCGCCGGGGGAGGGATCGCGTCCACGGGCCCGGCCGTACTCTCGGAAGCTGGCGGCGGATCGGTTTCCGGCGTGCCGGCGGGGGGAACGGCGTCGCCGCTCGGCATCGTCAGATCGGCCACCGCAAGGGTCCCGTCGCGGGCGGCCTGTGGTTGGTCGGTCCGCGCCATCTTGCGGCCCATCCACCGGAAGAACCAACCGCCCAGGAAGGTGTCGAAGGTCTCGTCGAAGGAATGCGCAACCCGCCTCACGCGCGCCGACGCCTTATCGAGAAACCCGCCGGCGGCGGCGCTCTTCGTCCCTGCCGGATCGGTATCGACAGGCGCCACCGTCGTCATTTCGGGTTGGGACGGCGTCGACGGCGGCGGCGGGCCGGCTGCCGGTGGCGCGGCGGGCTCAGCCGGTTTGACCGCCCGGTCGTCTTCGCGGTCGCTGGAAATGGAAATGTCAGGGGGCGGGGGCGGTTCGGCGGACGGCGGAGGCGGCGGTATCGGTTGCGGGGAGGTATCGGCGATGGCGGGTGCGCCGCGGTCGGCGGCCTCCGGCAAAACGGAGACTGCCGGCCCTTCGGAGGCGGCGGCATTCGCCGCTTCCCGAACGTTGTGAAGGGATAGCAGGTAGTGGGCGATCTCGTAATGTCCCTTGTCGATGGCAAGGTCGACGGGACGCATTCCGAAGGAACTGCGGGCTTCGATGCGCGCACCGTCGGCGACGGTCGCGCGTACCGCGCTCAAGTCGTTTCGCTCGACCGCTTCGAACAAGGCGCGAGTCGCCCCTGACGGATCTTCGCCGCGGGACGGGCCAGAACCGACAACGCCTCCCCCCGCCAGTAAAACGACGACGACGGCCACGCGACTCAAAAAAACGACCGTACGCGTCAGCGCGGCGCGCGGTTTCCTACACTCCATCCAACCCTTCTCTGACTTTCTCGTATGCCAGCTTCGCCGATCAATCCGGCTTTTTATCCCGGCAGTGGTTACCTCCGCGTTTACGTGCGGCGCCATAATGATTTTTTTTGCCGGCGACCACAATCGGTCAGGTGCCCGTGACCGCGATAAAAAGTTCATGAAAGCGGTGGAGATGCCTGCGGGCGCCCCGTACTATCGCAACCCGAACAACAGCGTCCCCCCAGGCGCGATGGATGAGGCGTGACATGGAATACAGAAGGCTTGGAGTCAGCGGCTTGATGGTATCGCCGGTTTGTCTGGGCGCCATGATGTTCGGCGATCAGACCGACGAGAAGGCGGCGACCGAAATCGTTGCCACGGCGCGCGATGCCGGGGTCAACTTCATCGACACCGCCAACAACTATGCCGGCGGCCGGTCCGAACGCATGGTCGGCAAGCTGATCAAGAACGACCGCGACGCCTGGGTGCTGGCCACCAAGGTCGGCAGCCCGGTGGGGGAAGGTGTCTACGAGCAGACTCTCAGCCGCAAGCGCATTCTCAAAGAAGTGGACGCCAGCCTGTCGCGGCTGGGCACCGACTATATCGACATCTACTATTTCCATCGCGACGACCTGGAAACGCCGCTTGACGAGCCGCTGGCCGCCATGGGCGACCTCATTCGCGCCGGCAAGGTTCGCTATTGGGGCTTCAGCAACTTCCATGCGTGGCGCATCGCCGAACTGGTGTTCCTGTGCGATACCCTGGGCATGCCCGGGCCGGCGGTGACCCAGCCCTGCTACAACGCCATGAACCGCATGATCGAGCTGGAATATTTGCCGGCCTGCCGGCATTTCGGTATCGGCGTCGTGCCTTACAGCCCGCTGGCGCGTGGCGTGCTGACCGGCAAGTATCCTGTCAAGGGAACGCCGCCGGCCGACAGCCGGGCGGGGCGCAAGGATGCGCGCATCTACGAGATCGAATACCGCAAGGAATCGCTGGTCCTGGCCCAGAAGATCAAGCAGCGCGCCGAAAAGCGCGGCATGACGGCGGCCCAGTTCGCGTTGAACTGGGTGTTGAACAATGATCTGGTGTCGTCCGTGATTGCCGGCCCGCGCACGTTGGAGCAATGGCGGCACTACCTCGATGCCCTGAACCACGACTTCACGGCCGCCGACGAGGCGTTCGTCGATCGGCTGGTGGCGGCGGGACGAGCCTCGACGCCGGGCTTCATCGATCCGAAACTGCCGCCGACCGGGCGCGAGCCGCGGACCTGAGCCGCGGGAAGACCGCTGCTCATGAGCGCTGCCGCCGGGCTTTCGAAGGTGGCGGCAAGATAAGAAAAGGCAAGGGGTGAAACCTGTCCACATCCTTATGGTGATTGCCGTCCAGATCCTGTGGGGGTTCGGCTTCGCCATGTCCAAGGTCGGCCTGGGGCCGTTCCCGCCGCTGTTCCTCATGGGCATGCGCTACGGCTTGGCCGCCCTCGTCCTGGTGTGGTTCGTCCGTCCGCCGTCGGGGATGATGTGGAAGGTTTTCGCTGCCGCCGTCGTCAGCGGCACCATCACCTACGGGCTGGTCTATTCGGGCCTGAGGGATCTCTACGCCTCGACGGCCACCCTGCTGACCCAGCTTCAGGTGCCGTTCCTGGCCCTGCTCGGCGTCGTGCTGCTGAAGGAAAAGCTCAGCCTGCGCGGCATGCTGGGCATGGCTTTTGCTTTCGGCGGCGTCGTGCTGATCACCGGCGAGCCGCGCATCCAGGGAAACCTCGGTCCCGTCTTCGTCGTCGTGGCCGGCAGCCTTTTCTGGGCCCTGGGCCAGATCATGATCCGCCGGTTGGGGGGAGGAATCGGCGGCATGCGGCTTCTGGCCTGGATCGCGACCTTCGCCTCGCCGCAGCTGCTCGTCGGTTCCTTCATCCTCGAGGAGGGGCAGTTCGTGGCGCTGGCCGAGGCGGGGTGGAAGGACTGGGGTGTGATCCTCTACCTCGGCTTGGCCATGACGGCGTTGGCCTATTCCATGTGGTACCACGTGTTGGGCCGCTGCGAGGTCAACCGGGTGGCGCCGTTCCTGCTGCTCAATCCCCTGGCCGCCATCGTTTCCAGCGTGGTGTTCCTGGGCGAGGACTTGACCCTGATGATCACGGTCGGCGGTGTGATCATCATTCTGGGGATCGGCATCATGACCATCAGCCCGGCGGTCTGGCGTCACCGGTGGACCACCCCGGCCGCCTAGCCGGCCGGCCATCGCTTACCGCCAGGTTTCGATCTCGGAAAGCGCGCGACGGCTGTAGGCCAGCTTGCGTTCGCGGCCGCGCAGGCGACGTTTGCCGCCGTCGCCCTCGAGCGGCGGGAACAGCCCGAAATTCACGTTCATCGGCTGGAAGGTCGTGGCGTCGGCGCCGCCGGTGATGTGGGCGATAAGCGCGCCCAGCGCCGTGGTCGGCGACGGCGGAACCGGCGTCTTCCCCAGACGTTCGGCCGCCGCGAAGCGTCCGGCGACGAGGCCGACGCCGGCGCTCTCCACGTATCCCTCGCAGCCGGTGACCTGGCCGGCGAAGCGCAGCCTGGGCTCGGCCTTCAGGCGCAGCACGCCGTCGAGCAGACGCGGGCTGTTGAGGAAGGTGTTGCGGTGCAGGCCGCCCAGGCGGGCGAACTGGGCATTCTCCAGGCCCGGGATCATGCGGAAGATGCGGGTCTGTTCGCCGTAGGTCAGCTTGGTCTGGAATCCGACCATGTTATAGAGCGTTCCCAGTGCATTATCCTGGCGAAGCTGAACCACTGCATGAGGTTTCGCGGCGCCGGGGCGGGGATTGCTGAGGCCGACCGGCTTCATCGGCCCGAAGGCCAGTGTCTCGCGCCCGCGCTCGGCCATTACCTCAATGGGCAGGCAGCCCTCGAAGTAGGGCGTGCTTGCCTCCCACTCGTGGAAGGCCACCTTGTCGGCAGCCAGCAGGGCGTCGATGAAGGCGTCGTATTGGCCGCGGTCGAGCGGGCAGTTGATGTAGTCGGCGCCGTCGCCCTTGTCGTAGCGCGACTGCAGCCAGGCAACGTCGAGGTCGATGCTGTCGCGATGGACGATGGGGGCGATGGCGTCGAAGAAGGCCAACGCGTCCTCGCCGGTCAGTCCACGGATGGCCTCGGCCAGGGGCGGCGAGGTCAGCGGCCCGGTGGCGACGATGACCGAGTCCCATGCCGGGTCGGGAAGGCCGGCGATCTCCTCGCGGCAGATCTCGACCAGGGGATGGGCTTCGAGGGCCGCCTGTACCGCCCGGCTGAACCCTTCGCGGTCGACCGCCAGGGCACCCCCGGCCGGCACCCGGTGGGCGTCCGCCATGGCCAGGATGAGCGAGCCGCAGCGGCGCATTTCCTCGTGCAAGAGGCCGACGGCGTTGCTCTCGGTGTCGTCCGAGCGCAGCGAATTCGAACAGACCAGTTCGGCCAAGCCATCGGTGACATGAGCTTCGGTGCGGCGGAGCGGCCGCATTTCGTGGAGAACGGCCGGCACGCCGGCGCGGGCCAGTTGCCAAACGGCCTCGGTGCCGGCAAGGCCGCCGCCGATGACGTGAACGGATCGCATCTGGGAAAGAGGTGTCGTCATGCCCGAGACACATAGAACGCCGCCGCCCGCCTTGCAACGGCAACTCGCGCGGCCTGCCTCTTGACAGTGGGGCGAAGCGGCTTTTAGGTGCGATCCAGCAATCCAAGCAGCAATTTCGGTGAACCCATGCCCGAAGGTTTCGATCCGCAGACGATATGGATGGTCGCCATCCTTCTGATGGCCTTCGCGGCCATGAAGTACGTGATTCCGCGCCTGGTGGCGGGGGTGCCCTTCCTGGAGCCGCAGGCGGTCCAGCAGCGCCTGACGGCGGGCGAGGATGTCGTCATCGTGGACGTGCGTAGCCCCGACGAATTCATCGGCCCGCTCGGCCACGCGCCTGGGGCCGTCAACGTGCCGCTGGGCGATCTGGCCGGTCGCCTTGCTGCTGGGGCCGGGGGCTTGGATGATCTCAAGGGGCTGCCGGTCTTTGTGATGTGCAAGACGGCCAACCGTTCGCCCCACGCGGCCCGCCTGCTCAAGAAGCGGGGCTTCACCAACGTTGCCGTGGTCAAGGGCGGCATGGGCGCCTGGAAGCGCGCCGGCCTGCCGGTCGAAACCTCCTGACGATCGGGTCGGCTCCGGCGGGCTCTCAGTTGTCGCGCACGATGGTGCCCGACATGCGGAACATGCTGTTTTTCGACAGCCCGACGATGATGCAGCCGTCGCCGACGTTATACACCTGCCAGCTGTTGATGACGGTGGTCGATCCCTTGGGAACACCGACTAGCTTCTCGCCCGAGGCATCCAGGTTGCGGATGGCGCCGCGTCCCTGCGGATCGGCCTTGATGTAATAGCTGCCGTTCCCGCTGACATCGAGCATCGAATCGCGGCAGACGTAGGCATGGCGAATGTGGTGCGCCAGCCGTTCCATGCCGGCCACCGCCTTGGCGTAATAGATGCACCGCGCATTCAACTGCTCGCGGGTCGATTCCCTCGGCAGGCCGACCAGTTGGTAGATGTCGGCATCGGCGTAGTACCATCCCTTGGGGGTGGTGTATTCCGCGATCATGTTCCGGCAGCGGTCGACGTCCTCGGCCCGGTATTCCTCCTCGGCGGGCAACGCCGTCGGGCCGGCGGATTGACCCTTCGTCACGAAGGTCTCCAGCCGCGCCATGGCCGGCCTGTTGAGTTCGTACGCCACCGTGTAGGCGTACCACCCCAACAGGGCCACCGCCGGAATTCCCACAATCCAGTAAAGCCGCCTGACTTCCCTCGAGCGCCAGAAGGACCGGCCTTCTCCCGTCATTGTCTTCCGTGCCACGTTGCCACCCGATCACCGTCCCCCGATCGTGGCGGGACTGCCCCCATTATGATGTTCGACGGCACGCTTTACGCGGCTCTTGCCGATAGATTTACTAAATTTCGTGGAATTTGGATGCAGAAAAATCCCGGCGCCGCGCGAGAGGGGCGCTCGGGTCCCGGCCGGCCGGCGGCGGTCAGGCGCGTTTGCGGGTCGACGCCGGAGCCAGACGGTCGGCCAGATAGTGGCCGGTGAAGCTGTCGGCGTGGGCGGCGATATCTTCCGGCGTCCCGGCGGCGATGACGCGGCCGCCCTTGTGGCCGCCCTCGGGGCCAAGGTCGATGACCCAGTCTGCGGTCTTGATGACCTCCAGGTTGTGCTCGATGACGACCACGGTGTTGCCCTGGTCGACCAGGGTGTGCAGCACTTCCAGCAGCTTGCGCACGTCCTCGAAGTGCAGGCCGGTGGTCGGCTCGTCGAGGATGTAGAAGGTCTT
This sequence comes from Shumkonia mesophila, assembly GCF_026163695.1. Lineage (NCBI taxonomy): Bacteria > Pseudomonadati > Pseudomonadota > Alphaproteobacteria > Rhodospirillales > Shumkoniaceae > Shumkonia > Shumkonia mesophila. Next base: position 117,710 of record NZ_JAOTID010000010.1, read on the forward strand.
GCCGGTGGCCCGCCGCGACAGTTCCTTGGCCAGCTTGACGCGCTGCGCCTCGCCGCCCGAAAGGGTCGTGGCCTGCTGGCCGAGGTGGATGTAGCCGAGCCCCACCTGTTCCAGGGTTTCCAGCTTGTTGCGGATGATCGGCACCGCCTTGAAGAAACGGCTTCCTTCCTCCACCGTCATATCAAGAACGTCAGCTATAGATTTGTTACGGAACGTTATTTCAAGGGTTTCTCTGTTGTAGCGCTTGCCGTGGCAAACGTCGCAGGTGACGTAGACGTCGGGCAGGAAATGCATCTCGATCTTGATGACGCCGTCACCCTGGCAGGCCTCGCAGCGGCCGCCCTTGACATTGAACGAGAAGCGGCCCGGCTTGTAGCCGCGCGCCCTGGCCTCGGGCTGGTTGGCGAACCAGTCGCGGATGGGCCCGAACGCCCCGGTGTAGGTGGCCGGGTTGGAGCGCGGCGTGCGGCCGATCGGCGACTGGTCGATGTCGACCACCTTGTCGATGAATTCCAGCCCCTCGATGGCGTCGTGTTCGCCCGGCGACACGCGGGCGCCGTTGAGGCGACGGGCCAGCGCCTGGTACAGGGTCTCGGTGATCAGCGTCGACTTGCCGCTGCCCGACACCCCGGTGACGCAGACGAAGGTGCCGAGCGGGAAGTCCACCGTCAGGTTCTGCAGGTTGTTGGCCCTGGCGCCGACCACGCGCAGGGCGCGCCCCTTGCGCCCCTTGCGGCGCTGGGCCGGCTTGGGGACCTGGCGGAATCCGGAAAGGTACTGGCCGGTCAGGCTGGCCGGGTCCTGCATGATCTTCTCGGGCGTCCCCTCGGCGACCACCCTGCCGCCGTGGATGCCGGCGCCGGGTCCCATGTCGATGACGTGGTCGGCGGTCAGGATGGCGTCCTCGTCGTGCTCGACGACGATCACCGTGTTGCCGAGGTCGCGCAGGTGGCGCAGCGTTTCCAACAGCCGGTTGTTGTCGCGCTGGTGCAGCCCGATCGACGGCTCGTCGAGCACATAGAGCACCCCGGTCAAGCCCGAGCCGATCTGCGAGGCCAGCCGGATGCGCTGGCTTTCGCCGCCCGAAAGGGTCCCGGAATTGCGCGCCAGGGTCAGGTATTCCAGGCCGACGTTCTTGAGGAATCCCAGCCGCTCGTTGATCTCGCGCAGGATGCGCCGGGCGATTTCCTTCTGCTGGGGCGTGAAGGTGGCGTCGATGCCGGCGAACCAGGCGGCGGCATCGTCGATGGACATGGCGGCGACTTCGCTGATGTTGAGGCGGCCGATCTTGACCGCCAGGGCCTCCGGCTTCAGGCGGTGGCCGCCGCAGGTGGCGCAGGTGGTGACGGTCTGGAAGCGGGACAACTCGTCGCGCACCCAGGCGGAATCGGTTTCGCGCCAGCGTCGCTCCATGTTGGGAATGACGCCCTCGAACGGTTTCTTGATCTCATAGGACCGGCGGCCGTCGTCGTAGCGCATGGGTACCGCCTCGTTGCCCGACCCGTAGAGGACGGCCTGGCGCACCGCCTCGGGCAGGCGCGCGAATGGCTTGGTCAGGTCGAAGCGGTAGTGGCCGGCCAGGCTGTCGAGCGTCTGGCGGTAGTACTGCGAGGTCGAATTGGCCCACGGCGCGACGGCCCCCTCGTCGAGCGACAGGCGGTCGTCGGGCACCACCAGGTCGGGGTCGAAGAACATCTCGGTGCCCAGGCCGTCGCAGGCCGGGCAGGCGCCGAATGGGTTGTTGAAGGAAAACAGCCGCGGTTCGATCTCGTCGATGGTGAAACCCGACACCGGGCAGGCGAACTTGGCCGAGAACGAGGTTCGCTCGGCGGTGTCGGCGTTCTCGGCGAAAACCAAGCCATCGGCCAGTTCGAGCGCGGTTTCGAAGCTATCGGCCAGACGGGTCTGGATGCCGTCGCGCACCACCACGCGATCGACCACCACCTCGATATCGTGCTTGAGCTTCTTGTTGAGCGCCGGCGCGTCCTCGATGTCGTAGGCGGTGCCGTCGACCTTGACCCGCTGGAAGCCGCGCTTGCGCAGGTCCTGAAGCTCCTTTTTGTATTCGCCCTTGCGGCCGCGCACGATCGGCGCCAGCAGGAGAAGCCGGGTACCTTCCGCCAAGGCCATGACTCGATCCACCATCTGGCTGACCGTCTGGCTTTCTATGGGAAGCCCGGTGGCCGGCGAGTGCGGCACGCCGACGCGCGCAAACAGCAGCCGCATGTAGTCGTAGATCTCGGTGACGGTGCCGACCGTCGAGCGCGGGTTGCGCGACGTGGTCTTCTGCTCGATGGAAATGGCCGGCGACAGCCCCTCGATGGAATCGACGTCCGGCTTCTGCATCAGCTCGAGGAATTGGCGGGCGTAGGCCGAAAGCGATTCGACATAACGCCGCTGGCCTTCGGCATAGATGGTGTCGAAGGCAAGCGAGGACTTGCCCGACCCCGACAGTCCGGTGATGACGGTCAGGCTGTCGCGCGGGATGTCGACGTCGACGTTGCGCAGATTGTGCTCGCGGGCACCACGGATTTCGATCTTGTCCATCGTCGGTTAACGGCTTTTTGCGGGAGGTTTCGCGCTTGGTGGGACTGGTCCCCCCATATATGGATCAATCGGAGCCGTAAAGGGAGTCCCCTTGCCATTTCGGCGAATTCGCGCGCCTTCGGAAATTCAAGAGTAGCTGCTGGCCGGCCGGATATCTTCGATAAATTTCGAGACCCGCGTGTGAAGAAGCTCGGCCTGTCCCGACAGGGCGACCGAGGCGTCCAGAACTTCTCTTGCCACCGAATCATTGCGGGCCGTTGCGTCACCGACGCCTTGGATGTGGTGGGCAACCTTGTGGGTGACCTGCCCGGTCTGTTCCATGCTCTGGAAAATGGTCTGGATCGTCGCCCGCTCTTCCTCGACGACGGCAACCGTGGATGAGGTGATGCCGTCGATCCGCTTGATGGCCTCGCCGATGGTCTGGATGGCCGAAACCGAATTGCCGGTAACCTGCCGCATGGCTTGGATGCGCGAACTGATGTCGCCGGTCGCCTTGGCGGACTGGCTGGCCAGGGCCTTGACTTCGGAGGCGACGACGGCAAATCCCTTGCCGGCGGTGCCGGCGCGGGCGGCCTCGATGGTGGCGTTTAGCGCCAGCAGATTGGTTTGATTGGCGATTTCGCTGATGATCTCGACGATGCGGTCGACATCGCGAGCCATTTCCGACAACTGGCCGACCGTCTGATCGGTTGTCTTGGCCTGATTGACGGCATCGCGCGCCATGTGAGCGGCATCGGTTGCACGGCGCGAGATTTCCGCGACGGATGTCTGCAATTGCGCAATGGCCGAGGAGGCCGTTTCGACATGGTTGCGGGCCTGGTCGGACGCGGCGGAAACCGCCGTCACCCGCGTGCCGATCTCTTCTGCCGTGGTGGTCATCATCCCGGCGACGCCCTGCATGCCTTTTGCGGCCTGGGCAACCGTTTGGGCGATCGCCCCGGCACTGTGGTTGAACTCGGCGATGCAGGCCTCGGTCATCTCGGTCCGCCGCCGCTGGATCTCCTTTTCCTGCGCCTGTCGTTCCTGGAAACGTTCGTTCTCGGCCAGTACGGTCCTGAACTCCTCGATTCCTCGGGCGATGGCGCCGATTTCATCGGCCCGCTCCAGATAGGGGACCATCGTGCCCTCCCGCTGGACGATCCGGGTCATGACCGACGAAATGGCCTGCAACGGCGACGTCACGACGCTTCGCGTCACCTGGTGCAGGGTGAGGATGGTGAGAAAAACGCCGGTTACGCCAAGGCCGATCACCCCATAATCGATTTGCTGAACCAACTCCTGGACTTCGGTTTTCTTCGCTTGAATGCCGTCGACGGCGGACAGGATGGCAGTGCGGGTGGATTCCGCGGCCAGGGCCTCGTCGGCCAGCTTGGACTTCAAGGCGAGAATTCGCTGTTTGGTCGCCTCGGGACCGGTCATGTCCGATACCACGGTGTCGATGCCCTGCCTGACGGCATCCGCCGCGGCGCCCGCGACCAGCAATTCGCGAGCCGTCTCCTGATATTCGCCGTTGCTGAAGAGGCCATACGACACGGAAGCTCCGTCGGCGGTTGCCTCGACGGCGAAAAATCCCGGCTTCTGAAGATCCCGGCGGATCCGGCGGTCCGCATATCGGGCGGTGACGGCGTCACGTCCCTGATGGTCCCTGGCGGTGGCCTGACGATTGGCCTTGAGCCATGCCGTGACCGCAGCGACGGGATCGGTCTCCAGAAAATCGGGCACTGCAAGATAGGATTTCTGAAGATCCAGCATGTTTAGCCGCAGGTCGCCGTTGAGGTTTTGCACGACCTGAATCAGTTCGTCCTGCTTTTGGGTCAGCACGGAAACGGCATAGATGAACGTGGCGAAGATGGCGGCGAACACCAGCGATATGGCAACCGCCAAGGAGACGATGAGCTTGGAACTGATGCGTGCCGAAACGCGTCGGGGTGCAAAGGATCCTGCGAAAATTGCCATGTGGGAGAAGCTTTCCGTGAGGAGGGTACATGCTCCGACAAAGAGTGCGTTGGTGGCCGGCCGGGCGCCTTTTCCCTTTCCTCCGTGCGGGTATGCTCTAGCATCGAACCTGTGTCCGCTGCTTGTCGGATTTATGAAATTTAGGCTTTCGGCATGGAACGGGAGCGAGACGCCCGAAAAGAGAGGTAGGAAATCCCCTCATTGGACCGGCGGCGGGAAAGGCTGTATACTCGCGTCATCCGTTGCAGCGGCCCAGAAAGGGGAACTCATGGATATCAGTGTCTCTGGCCTTGCCGAAATGGCCCTTCAGGCCAAGTCCGCCATGCTCCACCAGGAACTGTCGGTGGCCATGGTCAAGCAGAACCTGCAAATGGATCAGGCCATCGTGCAGATGTTGACACAGGCGACCGACCAGGTGGCGGCCGCCACGCGGTCCGCTTCGTCCGGACACGCCCTCGACATTCTCGTCTGATCCCACCGTCGTCGGCCGGCGGCAGGGGCGTCGTGGCCTTCAGGCCCGCGCGGTGCTTTGCCGCGCCACCAGTTCCGGCGTCAGAATGATCGACGCGCTGCGGTGCGACGTCCATTGGCCATCGACATCGAGCAGGAACTGGGCGGCCCGGCGGCCCAGTTCGTAGGAATCGACCTTCACCGAGGTCAGCGGGATGTCCAGCGAGACGCAGACCATGCTGTCGTCATAGCCGACGATGCCGATGTCGCGCCCGGGAACCAGACCCCGGTCGAGAATCGCGTGATAGGCCCCCTTGGCGATGAGGTCGGTGAAGCAGACCACGGCATCGGGCGGGTTGGGGCCGTCCAGCATCCGCCCCATCTCGTCGCGGCCCGGCGTCTCGAAATCCCATGAATCGGAAAAGACCACCAGGCCGTCGTCGGGTTTGCCGCCGGCGGCGGCCAGCGCGCTGGCGTACCCCATGTAACGGTTGAGCGAGATGGCGTAGCGGGGGTGGGCGATATAGGCGATGCGCCGGTATCCGCGCTCGATCAGATGGCGGGCGGCCAGATAGCCGCCGTGAAAATCGTTGGAGATGACCTGCGGCGCCTCGATCCCGGGCGTGTTGCGGTTGCAGAAAACGAAGGGAATGCCGTGATCGGTCAGTTCCGCCAGCATGGTGGAAAGCTGGTCCTCCAGGCCCTCCTGGGGATTGGGGCGGGCCGGCACGATGATGACGCCGGTGACCTGGCTTTTGATGAAGTTGCGCAGGTAGCTGGTCTGCCGGGCCGCCTGGTTCTCGATGTTGCCGACGATGACGTTGACGCCGTTCTCGAAACCGACGTGTTCGATCCCCCGCAGGATTCCCGGATAGGTGTAATGCCGGATGTCCGGCAGCAGCACGCCCCACGAGCGCATGGCGCCGTTGCCGGGCCACATGCCGTTGCGTTCCGCGACATAGGTGCCGCTGCCGTCCCGGGCATAGAGGATTCCCTCGCCGATCAGTTCCGAGATGGCGCGGTCGATGGTGGTGCGGCTGACCTTGAAATCCCGCACCAGGTCGCTGCGTGAGCGGATGCGCGTATGCGGTGGCGTTCCGGCCACCTCGCGCTGGAGACTGGTCTTGATCCGCATGTATCGGGCGTTCGAATCCCCGCTCATCGGGCGCCTTCCTTAATTTCACGGCGGCACCGCCGCCGGCTGCCGTTTCCCCTTATAGCGGGGAACTCCGGCCGTCGGAAAAGGGTTTCTCGTCGGCCGTCATTCCAGACGGTCAGATTTTATAGATGTATGACAGCTTTATGAAGAATTTCCTTGGTGCGAGATTTTCAAGGAGTCCAGAGCGCGCTTTTTTTATCCATGTTTTCAACGGCTAATATCCAATAACGCCTAGTAATAAAAATGAAAAAAGAGGGTTCTGAAAGGAGGGGCGTCCCCGCTGCGGGCAACGGACGATTGACAGGAAGTCCGCAGCTTCATACCATCGGCACGTCATGCGATCAGTCTGCTTTTAAATCAGACGGTCTGCTTTTGCGAAACTGGCGGCGACGCCGGGAATCGCCGACGGTCGAACGGGTTGAGGCGTCTTGGGGGAGGCGGCGGAGATGGCAGTCGTTACCGGCATCTACCTGCTGTACTTGTTCATTCCCATCGTCCTTCTGTTCGTCGGATCGTTCGGCGAGACGTGGACGAACAGCCTCCTGCCTTCCGGCATCACCCTGGACTGGTATCGCGAACTGCTGAGCGAAGGCAGCTTCCGGCGGGCCTTCATCGTCAGCCTCGAGGTGGTCGCCGCCACCTGTGTGGCCTGCACCCTGCTGGCGGTCCCCTTGGCCTACGCCCTGTTCAAGAGTGCGTCGCGCGGCGTCATGGTGGCGGCCCGCATCATGTTCCTGCTGCCCATCGCGGCGCCGCCACTGGTGCTGGCCTTCGGCTTCATCCTGGTCTTTTCGTCCGACGCGTTGCCGTGGCTGGGCAGCATCTGGCTGCTGATCGCCGGGCATGTCGTGCTGACCTTGCCCTATCTGTTGCAGACCCTGGTCGCCGACATGCGCCATCTGCACATCGACGCCCTGGAACTGGCGGCGGAATCCCTGGGCGCCTCCTTCCGGGAGCGCTTCTTCGATCTGGTGGTGCCGCTGCTGCGCCACAGCCTGGGTTCCGGCCTGATCATGGTGGCGGCGCTCTCCATCGGCGAGTTCCAGCTCTCCAACCTGATCGCCGGCTTCCTGTCGCGGCCTTACCCGGTGGTTCTGCTCCAGGCCTTTTATGGGGCGACCGGCTTTGCCTGCGCGGCGACCGTCGTCCTCCTCAGTCTGGCGCTGCTGGCTGCGGCCGGCGGAGCTTTTGCGGCGCGATCCGCCAGCGCCTATCGGCAGGGAACAGCATGAGCATCCGACTGCAGAGCGTCACCTTCGCCTATCCGGGTACCCGTGTCGGGGTATTCGACCTCGACCTTTCCATCGACGATGGAGAGTTGTTGGCGGTCATCGGTGCCAGCGGGTCGGGCAAGACCACCCTGCTCAAGCTCATCGCCGGTTTCGAAGTCCCGCAGTCGGGGCAAATTTTGCTGGACGGCCAGGATGTGACCGGCCTTGCGGTACGCGACCGGCAACTCGGCGTCGTCTTCCAGTCGTACGCGCTCTTTCCCCACATGACGGCTTGGCAGAACGTGGCCTATCCCCTGAAAATCCGGCGCATCGAGGCGCCCGAACGCCACCGCCGGGCGATCGACGCCCTGGCGCGAGTCGGCCTGAAAGGCATGGAGGAGCGGCGCCCGCAAACGCTTTCCGGCGGCCAGCAGCAACGGGTGGCGCTGGCCAGGGCGCTGGTCTTCCAGCCCAAGGCGCTGCTGCTGGATGAACCGCTGTCGGCGCTCGACGCCGGCCTGCGCGGCGAGATGCGCGACGAAATCCGCCGCCTGCAACGGGAATTCGGCATTTCCACCCTGCACATCACCCACGATCAGGAGGAGGCGCTTTCGATGGCCGACCGCGTCGCGGTGATGGAGGCGGGACGGGTGGTCCAGCTGGCGAGCCCGCGCGAACTCTACGACTCGCCGGCAACCCGCGGCGTCGCCCGTTTCGTCGGCGAAGCCAACCTGTGGGAGGGCGTGGTCGACGCCCCCGGGACGGTCAGCGTGCCGTTCGGCGTCCTGCAAACGGCCGCCCACGGTTTCGGCAAGGGTCAGGCCGTCACCGTCCTGGTGCGCCCCGAAAACATCGCGGTCGGCGCCGCCGACGGCGTCCCCAACCATTTCGCCGGCACCATCGTGCGCGACCGCTTCCTGGGCGCGGTGCGCCGCTACGATTTGGCCGTCGGCGGCGTGGTGATCCGCGGGCAGACAGGCATCCGCGGTCCGATCGAAACGGTGAGCATTCGGCCGGAGCATGTTCGGCTTCTGCCGAGCGGAAGTTGAGGCACGTAACGAACGGGAGAGAGGAGAGAAAGATGAAATACGCATCGGTAATGGTCGGCGCGGCCCTCGCCGTTCTGCCGACCCTGGCAATGGCTCTCGAGGGACCGGAACTCTATCCGGGGGAAAAGGCGCTTTACGAAGCGGCGGCCAAGGAAGGCATGGTGGTTTCCTTCGACACCGGGCCGACCTGGGCCAACTGGGGTACCATGTTCAAGCGCTTCAAGGCCCGCTACGCTGAAGTCGAGATGGCCTATAACGATCTCGGCTCGGGCGCCACCGTGGTGGCGTTGGACAAGGCCCGCAACCGGCCGCAGGCCGACACCGCTTACTACTTCGGCGGTTCGGCCATCGACGCCGTCAAGAAAGGCGTGCTGGCGCCCTTCAAGCCGGTGAATTTCGACAAACTGCCTGACGTTTACCGGGCGCCCGACGGCGAATGGTTCATCATCCATCAGTTGACCGTCGCTTTCCTGGTCAATACCAAGCTGGTCAAGGAAGTGCCGCAATCGTGGGCCGATCTGCTGAAGCCCGAATACAAGAATGCGGTGGTCTACCTCGATCCCCGCTCGACTGGGCAGGGCCAGGTGCTGACCTTCGCCGCCAACTACGCGGCGGGCGGCGACATGGAGAACGTGCTGCCGGGGGTCGAATACCTGGCCAAGCTGCACAAGGCCGGCAACATCCTGCGGACCGAGGGCACCACGCCTTACGCCAAGTTCCTGAAGGGCGAAATCCCGATCTGGATCGGCTACGAGAACGACGGCCTCAAGGCCAAGCTGAAGGACGGCATGGGCGACGATATCGCCGTGGTCCTGCCCAAGGAGGCGACGGTGGCGGCGCCTTACGCCATCAGCCTCGTCAAGAACGGCCCCAACCCCAACGCCGGCAAGTTGTGGCTCAACTTCATCATGACTGATGCCGGGCAAACGACCTTCGCCGAAGGGTTCGTCCGGCCGTCGGTCCCCGGCGTCAAGCTGCCTGGGGACATCGCCAAGCACTTCCCGGCGGCCCCGCAACTGCGGCCATTGGATCTGGTCAAGGCGGCGGCCCGCAAGTCCGACATCGACACCAACTGGGCGAAGCTGGTCCTTGGCAAATAACCGCACGGCCACGCACCGGGGACACCTCGCCTGGATGGCGGTCCCCGGCGCCCTGGTCATCGTCCTCTTCTTCATCCTTCCCCTGGCGGTGGTCGTCAGCGAGGCGTTCACCGACGGGGGAGGGGCGTTCCGCAAGGTCCTCGCCGACGTTGTCTTCTGGCGGGGCCTGGCGGGAACGCTGGTCCTGGGAACGGTCGCGCCGACGGTTTCCCTGGTCGTCGGTTTCGGGGTGGCCTGGCACCTGTCGTCGCTGCCGGAAAACGTGAGGACCAACCTGCAGTTCTGGATTTCGCTGCCGTTGACCTTTTCCGGCCTGATCGTCGCCTATGGGTTCATCCTGGCCCTTGGCCGGTCGGGATTCATCACGCTCTCGCTGTCCTATCTGGGCAGCGATCCGGCGACCTTCTCGGGCTTCCTCTACAGCCCCGCCGGGTTGGCCTTCGCCTATTCGTACTATCTGATTCCGCGCGTGGTGCTGATCTTGCTGCCGGTGCTGGTCAACTTCGATCGGGCGCAGATCAGGGCGGCGCAGTCCCTGGGCGCCGGCAATTTTCGGGCGGTCATGGACGTGCTGGTGCCCCAGGTGATGCCCAGCGCCGTCGCCGCCTTCTGCCTGGTCGCCGCGGTTGCCATCGGGGCCTACGGCACGGCGCTGGCCCTGGTGGGAAGCCAAGTCAGCATTCTGCCGCTGATCCTCTACAGCCGGATTTCCGATACCGGCGCCGATTTCCCGTCGGCGGCGGCGCTTTCCGTCATCCTGCTGGCGCTTTGTACCTTGGTGCTGGCGGCCGGTGAACTTTATGCGTCGAGGAGGGAACACCGTGACGCTGCGTCTTGATTCCACCCGCGCCCGTCTGTTTGACGATGGCGGCCGCATTTTTCGTCCGGCATCGCGGGCGTGGGAAGCCTGCAATGAAACCCCCATCGGCGGCGACCGGATATCTCCGGCGGAAGCGGTCGCCTGGCTGCAAAGGACGAGCGGTTCGCCTTGCCGCGTGCCGGTCGGCGTCATCGGTGCCCGCGAGGCGCGTTCCGATCAGCTGGCGGCGGCGGAAGATCTTGGACGCCGATTGGCCGAACGCGGACTGACCGTGCTGTGCGGTGGCCGCCAGGGCATCATGGAAGCCGTCTGCCGGGGCGTTGCCGCCGGCGGGGGAATCAGCGTCGGCATTCTGCCGGACGGTGACGCCGCGGCCGCCAACGCCTATGTCACCGTTCCCGTCGCCACCGGGCTGGGCATCGCCCGCAACGCCATCGTCGCGCGCGCCGCTATGTGTCTGGTGGCGATCGGCGGCGGTTACGGGACCATCTCCGAAGTTGCCTTGGGCCTGCAATTCGAGAAGGTGGTCTTCACCCTGCTGGATGGCCCCGCCATCGCCGGAACCCATTCCTGCATGACCTGCGATCAGGTATTGGATGGCGTAAGCCGGGTCGTGCTCGGCCTGCCCGTCGGGGTCTAGCGGGTTCGGGCCCGCCTTCTTTCATCGAGGTAGCAATTGACGAACGGGGACGTTCGTGCGACTTTTTTCTTAACAGAAAGAAACGCGACGAGGAACGTCGGCCCTTTAAATTTTCTGTTGGCATGAGGCTGCATCATGACGGAATCCGAAGCAACGAAGACCGCGGCGCCCCTCGGGGAAGTCACGAACACCGATCGCCGCGCCCACGAGGTGATCCGCAATTGCGCCTGGGGGGCGGCCGGCATCGGCCTGGTGCCCGTTCCGCTCGTCGATATGATGGCGATCGGCGGCCTGCAGGTGTGGCTGGTGCGCGAACTGGCGAAGATTCACGACGTGCCGTTCTCGCGCGATCGGGCGAAGGCTGTGGTGTCGGCGCTGATCGGCGTCGCCGCGCCGGCGATGCTGGCGGGTGGCGTGACCTCGCTGATCAAGGTGGTCCCGGTCATCGGGCAGGTTCTGACCATCGCCGTGGCGCCAGGACTGGCGGCGGCTTCGACGCTGGCGCTTGGCCGCGTGTTCAACACCCATTTCAAGACCGGTGGCACGCTGCTTGACTTCAACGCCGAGAAAATGGCCGCCTTCTACAAGGAAGAACTGAACAAGGCCAAGGAAGAAGTCGCTCAGGCCAAGTCGAAAGGATCGGCCAAGGGCGAGGCGGCCGCCGCCGCCTGAGGGCCATCTTCCCCGTCAGGCGAGCGGGGCGACACTGCGCTGGCGGATCGACGCCAGGGGTCCGCTGACGCAGACGGCGGCAGCCAAGTCCGGGGCCAGCGCAACGTCGCGCAGAGTCCATGAGATACCTTCGAGGACGACGGTGCGTTCGGCGCCGTCGTCGATGTCGACCTCAACCTTCCGGGGATCGTACGTCAGGCCGCGGCCGTCGGCCTTGAGCAGCGCTTCCTTGCGCGTCCACACCCGCATGAAGGCGACTTGACGGAGGTCCTGGGGAAGGACCGCGAAGCGGGCCTGTTCGTCCGGCGTCATCACCATGCCGGCCAAGCCGTCCAGATCCCTAAGCCGGCCGGCCATCTCGACATCGACGCCGACGGCGCTTCCCCGGCATGTTGCCACCACGGCGATGGCCCCGCTGTGCGACAGGTTGAAGGACAGGGCATGGCGCTCCAACTGGGGCTTGCCGCCGGGCGTGGCGGTGAAACCGAGAGCGCGGGGCGGCTGCCCCGTCTCTGCCGCCAGGGCCAGGCGCAGGCCGGCATGGGCGGCAACGAAGCGGTGGCGGTCGCGATCGTGGATGAACCTCTCTGCCCGTTGGCGCTCGCGGTCGTCCAACAGGGCCCAGGCTTGCGGTCCCGGCGATTTCTCCGGCAGCGGGATGCGCCAGAGGGTGACGTCCGTCCCAGGAGTCATCGCGGAGCCGATGGCGGCAGATCCAGCGACCAGGAGACCGAGGTCTTGCGGACGGTCAAGCCGAAGCGTTCCATCAAGTTGCACGACGCCCGGTTGCTTTGGTCGGCAATGCCGGCGATGGTCAGCGCGCCCATCGCGCAGGTTTTCCGCAGCATCTCCAGGCCCAGCAAATCGGCTGCCACTTTGCCCCAATGCCGGCGGTGGATGACGATTTCCGAGACGTAGGCCTCGCCCTTGTCGTCGCCGTCCTGGATATGGAAGAGGAGGGTAAGTCCGACCGGCATGCCGCCGTGCCAGACTACGATCATAAGGGCGCCGGGCAGCTTCATTTGGCGCAGCATCTCGGCCGGCGTCCACCGATCGGCGTTGTCGCGCAGCGCGAAGGTGGCGTTGCGCAGCGCCACCAGCCGGTCGGCCAGTTCGGCATCGGCCTCGATATCGGCCACCGTCGGCATCGACAGGGTATAGCCTTTGGCCAGCGCTTCGCCGACGCGCGGGAATTCCTCGGCCGGCGGTGGGCCGCCGGCCAGTTCGCGCACGTGTTTGAGGTGGCGGCGGACCATGTGAAAACCTTGCGCCGCCAGGAATGGCGCCTCGTCCTCGCCGGGCGTGTCGTCGTAGATGACCATGCGCCGCCAATACGGGCTTTCCTCGGCCCGCCAGACGGCCAGGAAGTCCGCGAGCGCCGCCCGCTTCCGCTCCAGAGTCGGGTCGGGAAGGATGACGAAGGGGAAATACATCCGCCCTTGCCATGTCAGGTGCGTTCGCTCGGCCACGCTGACGAGCGCCGTCAATCCGTCCTTGTCATGACGGCCATAGAGGCTTCGGTTCCGGAAAAGCTGGGCCGCCGCATCCGGCTCGCCGACGCGCTTCCGCAGGAGGGCGTCGCCATGCTGGAGCATGAAATCGAGAATGGCGCCGGTCGAGTCGGAGGTCAGTCGAACGAAGGTCATGGAACGGCCCGGTTGGAATGCCGAAGCGGATAGGCGGTGGATGACCGGCGACCTATACTCCAAATCCTGAAAACGACAAACAGCCGAACGGGATGAAGGCATGGATGGACGGGCGGCCGAAGGCGGAGCGGCGACAATCGACGGGGACGGCCTCGACTGGCTTGCACTGGCGGCGGCCGCCAGCACCATCGACGAACGTCTCGGGGGATGCCTGGAATCCACCGGGGAGGCGGGATGGGAGGCCGTGGCCGACCGCCACCTCGCCTTGTGGTGCCAGTCGGCGGCGCTGGGCGATGCGGTGCAGTTCGGGCGACGCCTGGCGCGCGACGGCCTGACCCCCGGCGACGTCCGGCCGCTGTTGGGGCCGGTGCGCTGGCGCGATGCGGCGCCGCTGCCGGCCTGGGTCGACACCGCGCGCTGGCTGCTTGCCGCAATCCTGGGCGCCGCCGCCCAGGATGATGGGTTGCCGCTGTCTCCGGAACTGGCCGGCGAGGTGCCGTTCGCCGATCTCTTGTGGCCGGCCGTGCGGGCCGCGCGGGCTCGCCGCGATGCCTTGCTGGCCGACGTCGCACCGGCCGTCGCCAAGACTGTCGATGAGAAAGCGCTGGCCGACCTCGACGCCGCCCTGCTGCGGCGTCTCGCCGAAATCGCCAGCCTGACCCTGTTCGAAAGCTTCAAGTTCTTCCGCATGGCCAAGCCCGAGCCGCTGGCCGAGGCGCCGGCCGGCCGCGGAATCTATGCGGCGTTCGTCGCCGCCATGCGTGACGGCGTGTTCGCCACCCTGGTCCGCCACAAACCGGTGATGATCCGCCTGCTGGCGGTGATCGTCGATCAATGGCGGACGGCCAGCGCCGAAATGCTGCGCCGTCTGGTCGCCGACCGGTCCGGATTCACCGATCGTTTCGCCGGCCTCTCGCCATCGGCGCCGGTCGCGCGCTTCGAGGTTGGAATCTCCGATCCCCACGACCATGGCCGGGGCGTCGCCATTCTGCGCTTCGCCGATGGCGGGCGCCTGGTCTACAAGCCGCGCGATCTGTCGATGGAGGACGCCTGGCACGGCTTGGCGGTTTGGCTGGCGCGGGCGGAAGCGCCGGTCGAACTGGGGGCGGCCCGCGCCTGGACCCGGGCGGGGTACGGCTGGATGGAGTTCGTCGAGGGTGGCACCGAGATCGCCGCCGGCCGCGTCGCAGCGTTCTTCCGGCGGGTTGGCGGCCTGCTGGCGGTCATGCGGTGGCTGCGGGCCAGCGACATGCACGAGGAGAACATCGTCGCGCGCGATGCCGTTCCGGTGCCCATCGACCTCGAGACGGTCCTGCAGCCGAACCTCGTGCTAGACAGGATGAGGGAACCGGCCCTGATGGCCGAGGCGGAGGCGCAAAATTGCCTCGACAACTCGGTCCTTACCGTCGGCCTGCTGCCCAAGCGCATGCGCATCGCCGGACGGGAGACCGAGGTCGGCGGACTGGCCTCGCCCGATGCCCTCACCATTCCCGAATGGGTGTTCACCGGAATCGGCTGCGACGACATGGACGAGGAACGGCGCGAGGTCGAACGTTCCACCGCCGGCCTGGCGCTGACGGCGAACGGGGAACCGTTGCGCATCGCCGATCACGCTGCCGCCGTCGCCGCCGGTTTTCGCGACATGGTGATGTTTCTGGCCGCCCGACGGGAGGCTCTGTTCGCGGCGGACGGACCGCTGGCGGGCTTCGCCGGCTGCCGCTTGCGCCACGTCCTGCGCGCCACCGCCTATTACGAGATCCTGCGCCGCGAGGCTCGAGGGCCGGCCAACCAGGCCAGCGGCGTCGCCTGGAGCCGCCATTTCGATCGCCTGACGCGCAACGTCCGCTGGGACCTGGACCGCGATCCGGGCTGGCCGGTGGTGTCCGGCGAGCGTGCCGCGCTGGCCCGCTACGATATTCCGTTGCTTCTGGGCGAGGGGGCGGTAACCGGCTGCTGGATCGACGGCGAGCCGATCGCGCCGGGGCTTCTGGAGCCGGCCGTATGGCCGCAGCTGGATCAGCGGCTGGAGCGGCTGGCAGCCCATGTCGACGACGAGGCGAAAATCATCGTCCAGGCGGCGACCTCCAACGTCATCCCGGCCCGTCAGCGGCGGCCGTGGGCGGAGGAGGGGAGCGACCCGGATGACCGGGCCGCCCGTGCCGTCGCCCTGTCGATCGCCGGCCTGCTCGCCGAAAGGGCGGTGCACAGCCATGGCGCGGCGGCCTGGATCGGCCTTGGCCTGTCGGCGGATGGCAAGGGGTTTGACCTGAAGCCGCTGGATGCCGGCCTTTACGGCGGGCAGGCGGGCGTCGCGCTCTTCCTCGCCGCCTGTTTTCGGACGACCGGCGACACGGGCTGGCGCGACCTGGCATTGGAAGCCCTCGCCGCCGCCCGCTTCCGGCTGGTCCGGCCGGAACTCGCCGCCGAAATGGTCCGCCAGTTGGGCATCGGCGGTGTCGGTGGCGTGGGGTCGCTTGTCTATGCCTTCACACAGGCGGCGGCGCTGCTGGAAGCGCCGGATCTGCTGGAAGACGCCAAACGGGCGGCCGCCCTGATCGACGGCCGGGCCATCGCCGCCGACCGCGTGCTCGACGTCATCGGCGGATCGGCGGGTGCGGCCCTCGGCCTGCTGGCCCTGCACCGGGCGACCGGGGAGGCCTGGGTGTTGGACCGGGCGGCGGATTGCGGCCGACGCATCCCGGCCCGGCCGTTGACCGCCGTGGCCGGCGCGACCGACTGGCGGGGCGTCTTCTCGCGGCCGCTGACCGGCTTTTCGCACGGCGCCGCCGGCATCGTCTACGCGCTGTTAAGGCTGCATGCGGCGTGTGGCGAGGTGGGATTTCTGGAAACCGCGCGGCTGGGTCTCGACTACGAGCGCTCCCTCTTCGACGCCGAACGTGGGAATTGGCCGGACCTGAGGAGCGACGAGAGTGTCTCGTTTCCCTGCCAGTGGTGCCACGGCGCCGCCGGCATCGGGCTGGCCCGCCTGGCCGGGCTCGACGTGCTGGACGACGCCGCCGCGCGGGCCGACATCGCCGCCGCGCTGTCCGCCATCGCCGGGTGGCCGGACGCCGATCCCGATCACCTGTGCTGTGGCAACGCCGGCCGGCTGATGATCCTCGATGCCGCCGGCCGTATTCTGGACGATCCCGGCCTGCGGGACCTGGCGCGGCGGCGGGCGGCGGCCTGGCTCCGGCGGGCGGGCGGGCTCGACGGCTTCATTCTGCCCGGCAGCGACGCCGCGTTCCGTCTTGGGCTGTTTCAGGGGCTGCCCGGCGTCGGCTATGCCCTATTGCGCTTAAGCGGCACCGACGACCTGCCCAATCCGCTGGCGCTCTGCTGACGCGACGTTTGGGGGCGCCGTTTCCTATGCGGCGGCGACCGCCGCCACGGCGGCGTCGAGGATGTCGAGACCCTGCGCCAAATCGTCGTCGGCGATGGTCAGCGGGCAGAGGACCTTGAGCACCTCGTGCTGCGGTCCGCAGGACTCCAGGACGAGGCCGCGCGCGAAAGCTTCTCCGGCGATCCGCCGGGCGACGGCGTGCGAAGCGGTGGGCAGGCCCTGGATGAGGCCGCGGCCGCGGACCGGCGGCCTCGCCACCTCCTGGTAGCGCAGCGCGATTCCATCGAGCCGGGCGTGGACGATGCCGGCCTTGCGGGCGACCTCGTGTTCCAGCGCGTCGTCGCGCCAGAAGCGCAATGCCTCGGTGGCGGTGACGAAGGCCGGATTGAAGCCGCGGAAGGTGCCGCTGTGCTCGCCGGGCGCTAGGCTGTCGCAGGCCGGCTTGACAAGGACCATGGCCATCGGCAACCCCAGGCCGGACAGCGACTTCGACAGGCAGACGATGTCGGGATCGAGGCCGGCCGCCTCGAAGCTGAAGAAGGGGCCGGTCCGCCCGCAGCCGACCTGGATGTCGTCGACGATCAACAGCATGCCGGCGGCGCGGCAGATGCCCTGGAGACGACGCAGCCATTCCATCGAGGCGACGTTGATACCGCCTTCGGCCTGAATCGTTTCGACGATGCAGGCGGCCGGCTGGTCCGCCTCGCCGCGCGCATCCGACAGCAGGAGTTCCAGCCCATCCAGGGTATCGACGCCGGGGCCCTGGGCGCCATCGAAGGGGATGAAGGTGGTGCCGCCGACTGCCGGCATGATGGTGGACTGGCGGGCCGACCCGCCGGAAACGGCCATCGCCCCCAGGGTCATGCCATGAAAGGAATTCTCGAAGCTGACGATGCGCTGGCGGCCGGTCGCCTTGCGGGCCAGCTTCAGCGCGACCTCCACCGCATTGGCGCCGGACGGCGCCGGAAACAGCATGCGATGGGACATCCGGCGCGGCGCCAGGATGGTGTCGTGGAAGGCGGTGAGGAAGGTTTCCTTCGCCGCCGTCGCCATGTCGAGGGAATGCAGGATGCCGTCGCCGGCCAGGTAGTCGACGAGGCGGCGCTTCATGGCGTCGTCGTTGTGGCCGTAGTTCAGCGCCCCGGCGCCGGCGAAAAAGTCGATGTACTCGCGCCCCGAGCGGCCCGTGATGCGCGCGCCCCTGGCGGCGGTGAACACGTCGGGAAAGCCCCGGATATAGGAGCGCACCTCGGATTCGAAGCGTTCGAAAACGTCCATCGGATTTCTTCCATAGGCAGGGCCGCTAGCGAAGGGCGGCCCGTGGGGACAACAGAACAAACAGCGCCGGCACCACGATGAAAGACAGCACCGTCGCCGCCATCAGTCCGAAGATGATGGCATAGCACAACGGCTGCCACATTGGACTACTGAGCGACAGCAGGGCAAGGCCGGCGATGGTGGTCAGCGTCGTTGACAGGATGGGCCGCAGGCGGTCGGCCGCGCCATGGGCGGCCGCCTCGCCGACGGACCGGCCGAGCTCGATGAATTCGCGCATCGTCTCGACCATGACGATGGAAACGTTCACCACGATGCCCAGCAGGGACACGATGCCGACCATCGCCGGGAAGGACAGCGGCATGCCGATGGCCAGAAAGCCGACCAGGGTGCCGATCAGGGCGCACGGCACCGAGAACAGGATGATGAACGGCAGGCGGTAGGAATTGAACAGCAGAACCAGCAGGCCAAACATCAGAACCATGGTCAGCAGGAACATCTTCATCATGTTCGAGTTGGTCTGGTTGGCTTCGGCCAACTGCCCGGCCAACCCAATCCTGAGGTTGGGGTAGCGAGCCTTGACCTTCTCGATTTCCGGCCACGCGGCGCGCAGAATCGCGGCCGTGCCGCTGCCTTCGGCCTTGCCGCGCACCGAGGTCGTCCGATTGCCGTCGCTGTGCACGATGACCTGCGGCAGGCTGCCGTACTCGGCGATCAGGATGGAGGCCAGGTCGATGCGCGTGCCGTCGGGGCCGGAGGCGCGCACGAGCATCAGGTCGTTCCATGACGTCGGCGGCCCCGCCTCCCCGTTGCGGCTCGGCCAGGCGACGCCGAGTTGCACCGGTACGTCGTCCTCGGTGGCGCTGCGCTTCAGCTTGGCAACCGTCGTCTCCCCCATGGCCAAGCCGATTTCTTCGGCCACCGGGGTCAGTCGGATCTTGAAAAACTCCAAGGCTTCGCGCACCGGCGTGACGACCAGGGCGGTCCGGGCTGGCCCCATGTCGTCGCGGACATCGCCGGTTCCGCGCACGGTGGCAAGGGCGGCGACGACCTCCTGGGCGGCATTGCGCAACTGGTCGAGATCTTCGCCCTGGACGTCGATCTGCAGGTCGTCGCCGCCGCCGGGGCCTCCGCCCTGCGGCGACAGGGTCACACTGGCCCCTGGCACCTCGGCCAGGGCTTGGTACAGTTCACGGCGCAGCTCCGGGACATAGGTGTAGGCTAGGCGGCCGTCGCGGGCGTCGAGCGGCGTCAGGACCAGCGAAAAACCGACGACATGGGTGCCCGGGGTATCGGCGATGCGCTCGGCCGATGAGGTGACGGAAAACGGGCTCTTCTGGCCGACATAGGCGATGGTGCTCTGGAAATAGGGCTTGGCGCGCAGGATGTCGCCCACCTTGAGGCCGACCTCGGCCGTACGGTCCAGCGGCGTTCCGGGCGGCAGTTCGACGGTGATCCCCATGTTGCGGCCGTCGACCTTGGGATAGGCCTCCGACGGCAGCAGGCCGCCGGCCGCCAGCGAGGCGACCACCAGCACCAGAACGCCCGTCATCCACAGGGCGGCCGCGCGGCGCGAACTCACGACATAGGCGAGGACCCAGGTGAGCAGGCGGCCCGAGACGCGATTGGTAATGCGGTCGACGCGGGTGACACCGTCGCCCTTCAGTTTTCGTCCCAACAAATGGCGGGACGACGGCAGGGCCCATACGAAGGCGACGATATAGCTGATCACCAGGCAGATGATGGCGGTGAACGGAATGAGGCGAATGAATTTGCCGTCGATGCCGGGCAGGAACAACAGCGGCGTCAGGGCCAGGATGGTGGTCAACTGGCCGGCGAAGGCGGGCAGGGCGAAGCGCTTTACCGTGACCCCGGCGGCGGAATCGAAGCTTCGCCCCTCGGCATAAAGCCCCTGGTGCATGCCCTCCATGACGAGAATGAAGACATCGACCAGCATGCCAAGGGCCAGCACCATGCCGATGACCACCATCTCGTTCATCGTCATGCCGAAGGCAAAGACGACCGCGATGCTGCCGAGAAAGGTGATCGGTACCCCGGCGCCGGCGATGACGGCCTCTCGCCATGTGAGCATGACGAGCAGGATCAGCACGACGCCGATGACCGCCTGGACGGCATTGCTGAAGACGCTGGCCAGCTTTTCTTCCACATCCACCGCCTCGTTGGTCAGGACCGAGGCCTCCACGCCTTTCGGCATCTGAAAGCTTTCGACGGTCCGGCGCACCTGGGCGACGGCTGCGACGGTATCGGCCCCCGGCGCCTTGTAGAGCGAGATGCTGACGCCTTTCGCGAAGGGCTTGCCCGCAAAGCTGACGAAGGTGCGCACGCTTTCCGTCGACAGTTCGCGGCGCACCTCGGCCAAGTCGCCCAGGCGGACGATGCGGCCGGATTTCATCTGCTGAATGGGCAGCAGGCGGATTTCGTCAACGGTGGTGAAACGCCCGGCCAGATTGATCGAAGCGGGGGTGCGGCCATCGCGCATTTCACCCAGCGGCCGGTCCACGCTGCCGGCGCGAATGGCATCGCTCACCATCGTCATGCTGAGATTGACGGCGTTGAGGCGCATGGGATCGATCAGCACCCGGCCGATCTCCTGGCGGGCGCCCGACACTTCCACCTTGCGCAGCGAGCCGATGCGTTCCAGGCGTTCCTTGATGTCTCGCGCGGTGTCGCCGAGGACCGCGTCGCCGACGTTGCCGTGGATCATGTAGGTGAGGATTGGCGCGTCCGTGGTCGACATCTGTTCGACCGTCGGTGCCCCGCTGTCGCGCGGCAGCAGGCTGGCCGTTTCGGTCACCTTCGTGCGCAGCGAGCGGATCGATTCCTCGATCGGCGCGTCGGCCTGGAATTCGACGACGAGAAGCGCCAACCCGGAGCGGGACCCGCTGGAGATCTGTTTCAGGTTGTTGAGGGACTTGATCGCCTTTTCGAGCGGCGTCGTCACCTCCTTCTCGACCAGTTCGGGAGAGGCGCCGGGCCACAGGACCCGCACTTGCGCCACCGGGATCGCCAGATCGGGCGCCCCCTCCTTGACCATCGAGGTATAGGCGAACAGGCCGCCCAGCAGCAGCAGAACGCCGAGAACGCCGGCGAAGATGGTGTCGATGAAGAAAAACCGGAACAGTTTGCCCGGCCCGCTCTCGCCACCGGCTGCGGAATTGCCGCTCATGAACCGCTGCCCGACCTGGCCACATGGACGAGGGCGCCGTCGGCCAAGCGTTCCTGGCCGGCGACGACCACCATCTCGCCGGGTTCCAGGCCTTCGCGGATCTGGATCATGCCGCCGTCGGTCAGGCCATACTTGACGATGCGGCGATGGGCGGTGCCGGCTTTGCCGTCGACCACGAAGACGTATCCTTCGCCGGCCACATACCGCGGCGCCTCGATCGGAACGCGGACCACGTCGATGCGCTCGTCAGTCAGGATGCGCACCGCGACATAGAGCCCGTCGAGAAGGTGTCCCGCGCCCTCCAAGGTACGCAAGCGTACGCGCACCGCCCGGCTGTCCGGGGCGATGGTGGGGGCCACCGCATAGACCTCGGCGCTGGCGATGGGCAGAGCAGAGATCTTGCCGTTGGAGCCGGCCATCTTGTCGGCGATGTCGAACAGGTTGGTGCCGCCCCAGGCAATCTGGGCCGGCATGTCTCGGCGCAGCGACATGCCCTGGAAGCTGGGGATCTCGACCACCACCTCGTAGGCGGTCGGATCGATGACCACCGCCGCCGCCATACGCATCAGTTGGCCCATTTCCTGGAGGCCGGCCGGCAACGGCGAGGCGTAATCGCCGACCGCCAGGTTCATGAAGCCGATAACGCCGTCGAAGGGCGCGCGCAGGGTACTCTGCTCCATGCGGATGCGGGCCTGGGTGATTTGCGACTGGGCGGCATCGGCCTCGGCCTGGGCGGCGGCCATGTCGGTTTCGGCCCGCTGGACGCGCGCCTTGGCCTGCCGCTGGTCGTTCTCCGCATCGTCGAGCTGTTTGCGCGGCGCGATGCCCTTGGTGACCAGATCGCGGGCGCGGGCCAGTTGCTGTTCGGCATGGGCCAGCGCCGAGCGGGCCTCGTTGATGGCGCTGCGGGCGCCCTCGGCGCGCTGACGGGCGGCCTCGGTCTGCGCGACCTGGGAAACGACCTGCTCACCAAGGTCGCGTTCGTCCAGGCGGCCGATCAGTTGGCCTGGCTTGCCGTTCGCCGGCCCCATCACCGCCGATCCCTCGCGCAAAGGCTGGCCTTCGGCGTCGCGGCCGATTTCCACCACTTTGCCGGCGCGGTCGAAATGCAGGATCTCGCGGCGCGCCGCAAGCGCCGTGCCCTCTGCCGAAATCCAGGCCCGAATGGGGCCTCGCGTGACCTCGGTGACGGCCACCGTTACGGGCGTCGGCGCGGTTTGGGCGGTGGCGGCGGACTCAAGGGCAAAAGGCAACCCCAGAACCAGAAATGCGGCTGTAATTCCCTGCCTGCCCGCCATCGCGCCCCCCTTGTTGAACGATATGTCCAACCGTCGTCACTATTGTTCAAATCCCGACGGCCCGCAACTGTGAGGTGCCAAAGCGCGACCCGTGAAAATACCAGCACGTGCGGGGTTCGCCAGGGATTCGCGGGTGGCCAAATCACGGACGGCGCCGTGGACGGCGGCGGCGCTTTGTGGATACACTGCGGCGCGCCCGGTTTTCCGGGCCGCCGCCGACCGAGGGGGACGACGCCTTTCCGATGAACCTGATCCGCCTGCTCATTGCCGAGGGGATGACGCCCCGCAACCGCCTATTGGCCAGCGCCTTCGTTTCGGGGGTAAGCAGCGCCTTCGTGCTGGCGATGGTCAACATGGCGGCCGGCGAGATCGCCGAGTCCGGACGCGAGCAGGTGAATTGGCTTCTGGCCGGCCTGTTCGTCCTTGGGCTGGTCCTGTTCGCGACGGCAGAAGTGTTCCTGATCTCGCGGGTCTGCGCCGGTGCCGAGACGGCGGTCGATGCCCTGCGCACGCGTCTCCTGGGGCGCCTGTGTCGCGCCGACTTCGAGAAGGTCGAGAGCATGGGCCGGGCGGTGTTCTACGAGAGCATCACCCAGGGCACGCAAACCCTGTCGCAGAATTCTCAGTACCTGGCGATCGGCTTGCGCTCGGTGGTGCTGATCGCCGCCATCCTCGTCTATATCGCCTATCTCTCGACCACCGCGCTGATCCTGGTGCTGGTGTTCACCCTGATCGGCGGTGCCATGTTCGGCTTTGCCGGGCGGCGGCTGAATGCCCGCTACGCCGACATGATGAAAGAGGAGGCCCGGCTTTTCGAAAGCATCACCGACCTTCTCGACGGCTTCAAGGAGGTGCGCCTGAGCAGCGCGCGCAGCCGCGATCTCGGGCAGGTGTTCGGGGCGATTTCGCAGTCGGCTACCGACATCCGCGTCGACGTCCAGGTCCGCGCCTTCCAGCAGTTCATCCTGGGTGAAGTCGCCGTCTTCTTCCTGCTGGCGGTGGTGGTCTTCGTGGTGCCGCTCTATTCGACCTCGTTCCACGGCGACATCGTCAAGGTGACGATGGCGGTCCTCTACATGACGGGGCCGATTGGCGGCCTCATCCAGACCCTGCCGCTGCTCAGCGGCGCCGAGGCGGCGGCCGGCCGCATGCTGGCGCTTGACGCGCAACTGGCGGCCATTGCCGAGCCGGCCGTCGATCCAACGGCGCCGCCGATGCCGGCCGATTTCCGGGAAATCGCGCTGCGCGGCGTCGAATACGCCTATGGCGCCGACGAGGG
This sequence comes from Shumkonia mesophila, assembly GCF_026163695.1. Taxonomy (NCBI): domain Bacteria; kingdom Pseudomonadati; phylum Pseudomonadota; class Alphaproteobacteria; order Rhodospirillales; family Shumkoniaceae; genus Shumkonia; species Shumkonia mesophila. The sequence continues at coordinate 141,342 of NZ_JAOTID010000010.1, forward strand.
GAAACCCTCCTTCGTCCTGGGGCCGGTCGATCTGGCGGTGCGCCGCGGCGAGGTGGTGTTCATCACCGGCGGCAACGGCTCCGGCAAGTCGACCCTGATCAAGCTGTTGACCGGCCTCTATCGGCCCCATCACGGCCGTATCCAGGTGGACGGCGTGGCGATCGGCCCCGACACCCGGGGGGCCTTCCAGGACATGATGGCGCCGGTGTTTTCCGACTACCACCTGTTTCCCCGGCTGTACGGGGTGCCGTCCATCGACGGGGCGATGGCCCAGGATCTGATCGCCTGGTTCGAGATGGCGGGTATCGTGCGGTTCGCCGAAGACCGCTTCGATCGCCTCGACCTCTCGGCCGGCCAGCGCAAGCGCCTGGCCCTCATCGCCGCCCTGCTGGAAAAACGGCCGATCCTGGTGATCGACGAGTGGGCGGCTGATCAGGACCCGCATTTCCGGCGCAAGTTCTATCGGGAGATGCTGCCGGCGCTCAAGGCCAAGGGCATGACGATCATCGCCGTCACCCACGACGACGCCTATTTCGACGTCGCCGACCGCCGCCTCCACCTGGACGAGGGCAAGCTCTCCGAATTGGCGGTCGAGCCGGGGGGGGCGAAGTAGATGGAGCTTCTCTCGCTTCTTCGCCGAGAGGCCGCGATCGACCTTCGACGACTGGCCGTGATGACGGTTTTGTCGGCAGTGTCGACAACCCTCATCCTCGGCCTGATCGCCTTCGGCGCCGAGAAGGCGTCGTCGGGCGATATCAGCCTGCTGATGGTTCTGGCGTTCCTCGCCGCCATTCCGCTGTTCATCCTGTCGCAGAACTACGTCATGACGACGACCGCCCACGAGGTGGAGGCGATCATCCAGCGTCTGCGCCTGGAACTGTTCGAAGGGGTGCGCAAAGCCGGCATCCCGGCCCTCGACTCGCTTGGCCGCGCCCCGCTGTTCGCCGCTCTCGCCAACGACACCCAGACCATCTCGCGGACCATGCCGCTGCTCGTCATCGGCGCCCAGCAGGCGGTGACCCTGGTCTTCGTGGCGCTGTTCCTGGCGTGGCTGTCGCTGTCGGCCTTCGTCATCGCCGCCGTCTTCAGCGTCACCGCGCTCGCCATCCATTTCCGGCGCTCGCGGGCCCTGAGCGAGAGTATGCAACGGGTGTCTCGGGACGAACAGCGCCTGTTCGGCGGCCTTGGGCACGTGCTCGACGGCTTCAAGGAGATCCGGGTCAACGCGCTTCGCGCCGAACAGGTGGTGACCGAACTGTCCGGCCTGTCCGCCGAGGTGTGCCAGCGCAAGAGCGCCATCAAGCGCCAATGGGGGATCGAATTCGCCTTCATTCAGGTCGTCTTCTTCCTGCTGCTCGGCCTGATGGTCTTTGTTGTGCCGCTTTTTTCCGAAGGCTTCGCCAGGGTGGCGGTCGAGGCGACGACGGTGGCCCTCTTCCTGGTCGGCCCCATCGGTACCGTCGCCCAGGCCATTCCGGCGATTGCCGAGGCGGGATCGGCGCTGGCCGCTGTCCAGGGGGTGGCCAAAAAACTGAGCGACGCCCTTTCCAACGGCGAGGACGAGGACACCGAGGGGCTGGCCGAGCCGATCCGCGAGATCGCCCTCGATCACGTGCGCTTTTCCTACCGCGAGGCCGATGGCTTGCCGGGCTTCTCGGTCGGCCCGCTCGACGTCGTCTTCCGGACCGGCGAACTGGTGGTGGTGACTGGCGGCAACGGCTCGGGCAAGTCGACCGTGCTGCGCCTGCTGACCGCGCTCTTGAAGCCCGACCAGGGAACGCTGCGGATCAATGGCCAGCCCCTGCGGGCCGGCCAACGCCAAGCCTATCGCGACCATATCGCCGCCGTCTTCTCGGACTATCACCTGTTCCGCCGGCTTTATGGGGTGGGGCCGATCGATCCCGCCAACGCCGACGCCCTGCTGCGGCAGTTGCAGATCGCCGAGAAGGTCGCCGTCCGCGATGGCGCCTTCACCACCGTCGATCTGTCGGGCGGGCAGCGCAAGCGCCTCGCCCTCATGGTGGCGCTGCTCGAGGACAAGCCGGTGCTGATCCTCGACGAGTGGGCGGCCGACCAGGACCCGCAGTTCCGGCGCCTGTTCTACGAGAAGCTGCTGCCGGCCCTCAAGCGGCCGGATCGCGTCATCGTCTGCGTCACCCACGACGACCGCTATTTCGGCGTCGCCGACCGCATCCTCGACATGGAGGAAGGGCGCTTCCGCGCCTGAGGCGCCGATGCCGTCAGCCGGCCGGGACCGGCAAGGGGCCTTCGCTGTTGACGACGAACACCCGGCTGTCGGGGCCAAGGTTCAGCCGGCCGCGCGCTTCGGGATCGGCGGCGGCCGCCACCAGCCCGGCCAGGCCGGCGATGCCGGTGTCGCCGCCGGCAAGCGGCGGATCGCCATAGGCACCGTTTGCCAGGCCTTCCTGCACGGCCACCGCTGTATCCTCGCCGACCGTCATGCCGGCGAAGGCGGCCTTGGACAGCACCGTCCATGCCGGCAGCGACGGCCGACCGCAGGCCAGCCCGGCCATCCGCGTGGCCAGCGCCCCTTCCACCTGGACCGGCCGCCCGGCCCTGAGACTGGCCAGCAGGCAGGCCGCGGCGATGGGTTCGACAGTGATGACGCGCGGCGTGGCGGGGGTGAGGTGACGCCACAGCCCGGCCGTGATGCCCGCCGCCATGGTGCCGACCCCGCAATGCAGGAAGACGTGGGTCGGCGGCTGGCCGGCCAGTCCGTCCCGCCAGGCCTCGGCAGCCAACAGGGCATAGCCGGCCATGATGGCGCGGCAGACCGGCAGTGCGCCGGTGTAATCGGTATCGGTGATCAGCAGCGCGGCCGGGTCGGCGGCGGCACGGCGCTCGGCGGCTTCCACCGCGTCGTCGTAGGTGCCATCGACGATCTCGATGGCCGCCCCCGTCGCCCGGATGCGGGAAAGCCGGCCGGCGTCGACGTCGCGGCCGACGAAAATGAGCGACAGACAGCCACACCTCCCGGCAGCCCAGGCCAGGGCCAAGCCGTGGTTGCCGTCGGTGGCGGCGATCGCCGTGCGGGGGCCGGCGGCGACGGTCGCCTTTTCGCGCAACAGCACCTGAAGGCCGTACGGCGCCCCCAGGGCCTTGACGCCACCCAGACCGAAGCGGCCGGATTCGTCCTTGCAGAGGATGGCGCCGAGGCCCAGTTGGCGGGCCAGGCCGGCGAGCGAGCGGAGCGGGGTCGGGCGGTATTCGGACCAGCTGCCGATGACCTCGGCCGCCTGGTCCATCTCGTCCGGCCGCAGGGTCGCCGCCACCGCGTCATAGGGCCGGTCGGGCCGCCAGAACGGATTGTGATAGAAGTCCCCCGGACGGCTGGTGAGGGCAAAAGCATCGGTCGACATGGCACCGCCGCAGGCTGACTCGGGGAACCGGCTGACAAGGACAGCATGCCTACCACAGCCCGCCGGGCTTCGCTATACTCCGCCGATCTGACGTCCGGAGAGGGAAGGGAACGAATGGACATGCGTCGCCTGCCAATTGCCGCCGCGGCCGTCTTCATGGCCGCGTGGTCGAGCGCGGCGGCGCTTGCGGCCGATGCTCCGGCGCCCTTGGCCGTCGGCCAGCTTTCCTACAAGCCCGACGCCATCCCGCGCTCCCAGTACATGGAAGTACTTGGCGGCGATGCGCTGCAGCCATCGACAACGGGCCAGGCACGGGATTACTTCGTGGCCATCTACAGCGGCAGCACCATCGGCGTTTACTATTACGTGGCGAGCGCCATCTGCCGGGCCATGGAAAAAAACTTCGCGAAACATCGCATCCACTGCGTTCCCCTGCGCTCACTGGGCGTCGCCAGCAACGTGTCGCTGATGGAACAGGGGCGGGCGCAGTTCGTCATCGTGCAGTCGGACACCAACTATTACGCCTCGAAAGGCCAGATCGCGCTGCCCGGCGGGCATTCGGTGATGTCGCTCCACAACGAGCTGGGGGCAATGGCGGTGGGCAGGGAATCGGGCATACTCGGCCCGGCCGACCTGCGCGACAAGCGGGTCAACCTCGGTTCCGAGGGAACGGCGTCACGCGCCTTGTGGCTGGAATTCCTGGCCGCCCAGGGCCTCGCCATCGGGGATCTGGAGCAGGCGTTCTCGGTGACCCAGGAATACAACGTCATGGGCCTGTGCGGCGACTACATCGACGCCTTCGGACTGTGGATCGGCCATCCCGCCGCGCCCTTCCGAGACGCCGCCGAAATCTGCGGCGCGCGCATCGTCGGCATGGCCTCGCCCGGCACCGACAAGCTGCTCGGCGAGCGAAGCTTCTATTTCCATGGCGAGATTCCGGCGAACACCTATCCGGATCAGCAGGAGCCGGTCCGTTCCTATGGCTTCAAGGCCTCGCTGATCGCCTATCAGCCGGTCGATCCCTATCTCGTCTACTGGGTGACGCGCAGCGTCGTCGAGGAAATCCAGACCTTCCGCTCGGCCCATCCGTCGCTGAGCGCGGTGAAGACCCGCGAGATGTTCGAGCAGGGCAACTTCCTGCCGTTCCATCCGGGGGCCGCCCGCTACTGGCGGGAAATCGGCTGGCTTCGCGAGCCCCCCATCAACTGATCGGCGTCAGGCGGCGGCACGCACCCTTTCGAAGTGGGCGCGCAGGACCGCCGCATCGAATTCCAGCGCCGTTCCCCCGGTCTCGAAATGCAGGACGAAAGCGCGCCCAATGGTGCGCGTCAGCACGGCCGAGGCCGCCGACGATGCCGCGGCGCCAACCATGTTGGCCCCCGGCGTCAGCTTGATCAGCCACGCGGTGATCGCCGAGCCGACGCCGGCCTGTCCGGCGCCTCCCAGCACCCCGGCGACGGCGGCACGCACCCGGTCGCGACTGAACGGCGCCTCGTAAAGGTCGGCCAGCGACTTGACCATCGCGACGATGAGCAGCACCACGCTCAAGGTGTCGACCAGCGGGATAGGAATGATGCTGCCAACGGCGGAATAGGCGGTAAAGCGTTCGACGATCTGTCCGGCCCGCGCCTCGCGCAGTTCGCGGGCGGCCTCGGCGGCAGGCGCCGGCGGCGTGGACTTGACCGGTTCCGGGCGGGCGGCGCCCTTCGCGGTGGCCCGGCGCTTGGTAGCCGCCGTTTTCGCCCTCGTCCCGGCGGCGCCCTTCGGCTGGGCGTCGCGCTGAAGGCGGATGTCGTCGAAGGTCTGGGCCGTGGCTTTGGGCAGCTTCTTGCTCATCGGGTCTCCTTGGCGTGGGCCAGCAGGGCGTCGATCTCGTCGGCCAGGGCGGCGATCTCGTGCGCCGCCGCGCCGCGCGGTTCGATCAGCGACGGCGTGGCGCCGAACAGCGCCGCCTCGCCATAGACGATGCGGTTGACCAGTTCACTCTCCAGCAGGGGAAAGCCGGCCTCGATCAGTTCGCTGCGGATGTGGCGGGCGATGACGCTGTCGCGGGTGGTCTGCATCATCACGCAGCGGAAATGGGGGACACCGCCGTCGACGGTGGAAAACAGCGTGCGGGCGGTGTCGATCATGACGTCGACGTCGAGCGGCGAGGCCTTCACCGGCACCACCACCAGCCCGGCCTCGGCCAGCGCCGCCAGGGTGGCCGGCGCGCGGAAGCCGGCGGTATCGATGACCACCGGCGAGTGGGACCGGCTGAGGCGGCGGGCGGTGGCCACGACGTCGGCGCTGCTGTCCTCGATGACCGGAACTCCGCCCAAGGCCTGCGGCCGTTCGGCGAGGCGGGCCAGGGTGCGCTGCGGGTCGGCGTCGACCAGGGCGGGATCGCGGCCGTTGAGCCGCCAGTGAACGGCCAGGCAGCTCGCCAGCGTGCTCTTGCCGCTGCCGCCCTTCAATGTGGCCACGGTGACGATGGCCCTTCTGCTCATGGCAGATCCCCCTTCTGCGCCCGCTGTGATCATATAGAAGCCCCGGCGGCGGTCCAGCCCTCACGTCCCGGCGGCCGGGGCGAACCACACCCGCATGCCGGCCGCTCCCGGTTCCGCTTTCCAGCCGATGGCTCCGGCGGCGAGCAGGCGTTCCTGCGCCGCGATGTCGGCGGCGTCGATCCAGCATCCTTTAGCCGCGGAAGGCGCAAGCGGACCGTCGAGGTCGCGCGCCATCAGATAGCGCCAGCCGCCGTACTTCTGGCGGAGCGCGTGGATCGTCAAACCCTCGGCCAGGGCGTTGCGCAGGCTGGCCGTGTTGCCGGGCGCCACCGTGGTGATGACCAGCGACCGGCCGGCTGCCGCGGCCTCGCGCAGTCGCCAGGCGATCAGGACCCGCTGCAGCCGGTTGCCGCGCCATTCTGGGAGCACGCTGATGCCATCGATGTGGGCGACGCGGGCGCGCTCCGCCGCCCACCCCAGGTCGTCGGCGAGACTGGGATCGTCCGACCCCGGCAGCCCGAGCACGCCATAGGCGATCAGCCTTTCCTCGGCGAACAGCCCCAGGATGCGGCCGATGCGCGCCATGTGGTCGGCGAAGAAGGCATCGGTTTCGGTGGCCAGCAGATGGGCCGGCATGCTGGCGAGCACCAGCCGGTGAAGCGCGATGACGGCACCAAGGTCGGCTTCGCCCAGGCGCCGTCCCTCGAAGGGAACCGGCGCGCACGGCCGGCCGTCGCGGCAATGAAGCGTTCCGTTCACGGCCGGCGGCGATCCGGTCATCGGATCACCTCGGCATAGTCCAGGAGCGGCAGCGGCGGGTAGAGCTTCAACTGAAGCGCGACCGGCAGGCGGATGAGATAGGAAAAATGCTCCAGCGTTTCGATCGGCGAAGCCGACGGCGGTTGCCCCTCGACGAGGATCTTGCGGGCCTTTTCGGCGGCCAGCCGCCCGACCGCCTCGTACGGGCTGACCAGGCCCAGCATGGCGTCGCTCTCGCGGATCTCCAGCTCGGTGGCGGTGAAGCAAGGAATCCCGTGGGCGAGGCCGGCGGCGGTCAGCGCGTCGCGCTGGTTGCCGATGAAGGTGTCCGGGCCGATGTAGAGAATCTGGGCACCGGCCTTGGCGAGGCCGCCGACCAGCCCGGGCAGGCTGGCGGGGTCGGGGGCGCCGGTGGCGTCGGGCGGCACCGGCGCTTCCAGCAGGGTGAACCCCATTTCCGGGGCCAGCGCCCTCAACTCTTCGACGTTGGCCAGCGAATTGGGTTCGGCGGCGTTATAGACGATGCCCAGCCGGGTGAGCGGCAGGTAGGCACGGATGGCCTTGATCTGGGCGGGCAAGGGGGCGATGTGCGAAACCCCGGTGACGTTGGCCCGGGGCGGCGTGCCGGGCGGCGGCGCAATGCCGGTTGCGCCCGGCGCCGACACCATGGCGAACACCACCGGCAGGTCGGCGATATAGGGTGCGGGGTCTGGGGCATCCCAGCGGCCGACCGTGCCCAAGGTGATACCGGTGCCCCAGGTGTAGATGAGATCGGGGCGGATCCGTTTGGCTTCGGCCAGCACTGCCGGCAGGCGGCCGAGATCGCGCGCCAGGTCGCGTACCAGGAACTCGACAGCGACGCCTCGTCCCAGCAGTTGCCAGCGAAACCCGCGCTCGACCGGCGTTTCGCCGCGCCACAGGATCATCATGATGCGGAAAGCCCGGTTCTCGGCCGCGGCAGGGGCGGCGGCCAGGGCGCCCGCCGCAGGGCCAAGGATCAGCGCCAGGACGGCCAGCGTCGCCATCGCCAGGGCGCGCCGCCGCCTCATCGGCCCGCTTCCCCGGCGTCGACCCGACCGTAGGCGGCCAACATGGCGTAGAGGAGAAAGCTGATTGACCCATAGAGGCCAAGGATGCCGATCGCCCCGACCAGTCCGAAAGAATCCGCCAGGGCGGCCGCGACGACCGGTCCGAATCCGCCGCCCATCCGCTCGACGAAGCGCAGCACCGTCAAGCCCGGCGACTGGCCGCGCTGTCTGCCGGTCGCCGGCAGCAGGGAGACGACCAGCGACACCTGGGCGGTGATCGACATCGACTGCCCGAAGCCGAGGGCGGCAACCGCGACCGGGATGGCGACGACGAGAAGGGCGGCGGGGACAAACGGCAACCCGATCATGCCGATCGCCGAGATCACGCCGCCGATGGCGACGACCAGCCCATGGCGCTGCCAGCGATCGGAGACGCGGGCAAACAGGGGGCTGCCCGCCATCATCGCCAGGCCATAGACCATGACGACGCGGCCGATGTCGCCCTCCGGGTTGCCGAGATCGGCCAGGGTGAGCGGCACCAGGTAAAAGAGAAAGCCGGTCAGCAGGAACTTGGCCGGCAACGCCGCCAGCAACAGCTGGACGGCGAAGCGCCGGTTGCCGAAGGCGATAGCGAAGTCCCTGAACGTGATGCGCCCGGGGACCTCGGCATGCGCGGCATCCCGGCCCATCAGGCCGCGCACCGCCAGCACCGTCAACGCCGCCACCGCCGCCGCCATCAGCAGCGTCGCGCTGTAGCCGATGCGCTCGGCGACGATGCCGCCGATCGCCGGCCCGCAGATGTCGGCCAGCGTGATGCCGCCCACCATCATCGCGGCGCCCTGGGCGCGGTTGTCGCGGTTGGTCACTTCCAGCACGAAACCCTGGCAGGCGACGAAGGCGGTGGCGTAGCCGGTGGCCGACAGCGCCCGCCACACCAGCAGGTCCCAATAGCCGGCCGCGAGTGCGGTCCCGGCCAATCCCACCGAGGCGAGGAGGGTGCCGGCGATGTACAGGCGGCGGCGGCCGAGGCGGACATAGAGCATCGAGGCGACGGGCATGACCAGCGCGAAGATAAGCATGTGCATCCCGATGACGATGCCGGTCGCCATGGCTGTTCCCAGGTCGGACATCTGATGGACGAAGCCGTCGACATAGCTGGGCAGGAAGGGGCGGGCCAGTTCCTCGGCGAAAACGAACAGGAACGACAGCAGCCGCACCCCCACCAGCGAGGGGCCGCGAAGAGAGCGCAACCGCGTGCCCAGGCGGGCGGCGGTGGCGGCGATGAGGGAATCCACCCGTCCCAGGAAGGCCCCCAGCTCATCAGGGCCGGCAAAGCCGGTGACGAGGTCGAAGCGGCGGGCCGTCACGGCGCGCAGTGCCGTCGTCGCCGCCTGCGCGGGCTGGGAAATGTTCAGTGTCAGGACCAGCAGCATGACCTCGAAGGCCAGCAGCATGGCCACCAGGACGACGATGGCGATGTCGAAAAGGTTGTCGATCAGGGGCTGGATCAGGGCGTGTTCGCTGTGCCCCAGGTAAAGGGTGCCGACGCGCAGCGGCAGCGCGGTGACCAGATAGTCGGCGCGCAGGCTTTGCCCGGCCGCCAGTCCTTCGAACAGCGATCCCCGGGCCGGCAGACCCAGGACGGCGAGAAGACCTTCGGTGTCGACGCCGTAGGCGTGCAGGACGCGGTCGGAGGCATCGGTCAGGCCGAGGAAGGAAACGTCGCGGTCGCTTTCCTTGAGGCCGGCAAAAAGAACGTCGAGCCCGACCAGGCGATCGGGCGGAATGCCGAGGGTGAGCGCGTAATCGACCTTGCGGCCGACCTGTTCGGCCTCCGCCCTGGCCTTCTGGGTCAATTCCGGAAACAGCAGCTGCTCGCTCGAGGAAATGGCCAGCCAGGAAACGCCGGCCAGCGCCAGCAGCAGCGCCACGCCCGCCACGGCCAGGCTTTTGAAGGTCGTGTCGGCCATCCAGCCGCGCTTCATTGGCCGGCCGCCTCGCCGGCGCTTAGCCGCGCTTCCGCCGCGCGGGCCAGCAGTTCGGGGCGGGCCTCCAGGTAGTTGCCGACCATCGCCCGTTCCCAGCGGTTGCCGAAGACGTTGAGGGCGAATTCGGGCGGCGAAGCCGGCGCCTGGCCCGCCGCGATGCCGGCCAGGTCGGCATCCAACCGCAGCAGGGCCCGACGGCGGTCGTCGAAGTAGAAGGCCGCCGCCATCACCGAGAAGACCGCCAGCACGGCGGCGATGGCGCCGATGCGGATGAAGCGGCCGGCCACCTCGTCGAGCACGCCGACATAGGACGCGGCCGACCGGCGAAGCGCCACCCCGGCCAAGCAGGTGCCCAGGGTATCGCGCACCGTCAGGCCGACGACCAGCCCGGCGGCGTCGAAGGCGTGCCAGCGGTTCTGCTGGAGATGGCCGAGCCACGGCTCGGCACCTTCGGCCTGCGATCCCTGCCGCGAGATCGGACGGCCCTGACAGTCGTGAATGACGAACTCCGCGACGTCGGGATTGACTTCGGCGTGCTGGCGCAGCAGGTCGACCAGGTTGCCCTGGGATTCGACGCGCACCCCGAGGCCGACGCCGACGGCAAGGGTGCGGCCGATTTCCCCGGCCACGACTTCGAGATGCTGGGCGACCAGGCGCTCGTAGGTCTCCTGGAATCGCATCAGGTTGAGAAGGGTCGCCAGCGCCACGGCCAGGACAACGACGGCCGCCATTGTGCCGCCCACCTTGACCGTCAGGTTGGAAGCCATCCGCGCCTTCATTCTTTCCCGATATCCCCTGACCAGCAAAGTACGTTCGCCCGAACCCGGAAGCGCGTCAATAGGAAAGCCTGATGGCGGTTTCCGCCCCCGCGGCCGGCGGCGCGGGAAAAGCAAATTGACGGGACGGGCGGGCCTTCGTATCGTCTAGCCGTCGGCCGCACCGCGCCGGAACGCGCGACTAGGTGGTGACTGCGGGATTTACGGCCCCCGAACGACGGGGGCGGACGGGTCAATCAGGGAGATCTTCGAATGGCGACCACGAGCACGAAGAAGAAAGTCGGAACCGCCGCCGCCACGGCGGCGAAGGCCGGGTCCGTGGACCAGCAGGCGGCCCAGGTCATCCGCCAGAACATGCTGTGGTCGATGGGCGCCGGGGTCATTCCCCTCGCCTACGTCGATACCGCCGCGGTGCTGGCGGTCCAGATCAAGCTGGTCAAGGAACTGTCGGACGTTTACGGGGTTCCCTTCCGGGCCAATGTCGGCAAGTCGGCCGTCGCCGCGCTGATCGGCAGCCTCGTCGCGGGCGGCGCCACCAACGGCCTGATGGCGAGCGGCCTGATGTGGGGCCTCCTCCGCAGCGTGCCGGTGGTCGGGCAGATCGTCGGCCTGGCCACCATGCCGGCCTTCGCCGCCGCCACCACCTATGCGGTGGGCAAGGTGTTCGAGCAGCATTTCGCCTCCGGCGGAACCTTCCTCACCTTCGACGCCAAGAAGGTCGAGGGCTATTTCCGCGAGAAGTTCGAGGAGGCCAAGACGCGGACCGTCGGGGCCGCGGCCGCCTGACGCGCGGCCGCAGCCGGCCGCGGGCGCCGGCGGCAAAGGGGAGAGGGCGGGGATTCTCCCGGCTTCAAGGAAAGGCTTAGTCATGCTGGTGGTCATCGTCGTTCTGTACCTGTTGGCCTGCGCGGTGACGGGATTCATGGGCCGCAACACGGTCATCGGCTTCCTCGGCCATTTTTTCCTGTCCGTCCTCATCACGCCCGTCTTCGATTTCCTGATCCAGGTGGTCGGCCGCCCGAACCGCGACATCCGGCGCAAGCTTGAAGAGATCGAGCCGTGAAGCGAGACAGCGCGAAGTGGGACCCGGCATGAACGGAGCGGGCGTGGCGGGCGGCATCCTGAACCGGCGGGGAACGGATGTCTGAAACGTCGGCGACGGCGGCCGCCCCCGCCCCCGCGGACTCCGCCCCGGCACCGCGCCGGCCGGGCGTTCTTTCGCGCGCCTGGCGGTGGATCGTGCGGACGGGCCGGCGGCACTCGCTGGGCTTCTTCGCCTTCCTGCTCAGCGCCATCCTGGTGCTGATGGTGGTGTCGCCGCGCATCTTCATCAACATTCCGGCCGGCCACATCGGCGTCCTGTGGCTGCGCTTCTTCGGCGGCACCGTCACCGACCGCTACTACCCGGAAGGCATCAATCTCATCTTCCCGTGGGACGAGATGGTCATCTACGACGCGCGCCTGCAAAACAACGCGCGCATCTACGACACCATCTCGTCGAACGGCCTGACCATGCAGGTCGAGATCGCCGTGCGCTTCCGCGTCAACCGCGACGCCGTGGGCCAGCTGCACAAGCTGATCGGGCCGCGCTACGACGAGGTCCTGGTCTATCCCGAGATCGGCTCGCACGCCCGCGAACTGATTTCCAGCTACACCCCGGAACAGCTTTATTCCGAGACCCGCGCCTTCATCCAGGCCCAGATCCTGGAACGCATGGTGACCCAGCTGGGTTCCTCGCTGATCAACCAGAGCGTCAGGGGCAAGCTGGTCTATGTCGAGGACGTCCTGATCCGCAGCGTCACCCTGCCGCTGCGCATCAAGGAGGCCATCGAGCGCAAGGCCGAGCAGTACCAGGTCATGCTGGAATACGACTTCCGCATCGCCCGCGAGCAGAAGGAGCGCGAGCGCAAGCGCATCGAGGCCGAGGGCGTGCGCGACTTCCAGGACATCGTGGCCAAGAGCATCACCGGCGAGTACCTGCGGCTGCGCGGCATCGAGGCGACCATGTCGCTGGCCACCTCGCAGAACAGCAAGATCATCATCATCGGCGGCAAGGACGGCCTGCCCATTATCCTCAACACCGGGGGCGAGATGGGCCCCACCGCCGCCGGCCCGGCGGCGGCGCCGGGCGGGGACGGCACCGTTCCCGGCGAGATGAAGTCGATCGCGCCGCCGCAGCCCAACGCCCGCCTCCAGGACGTGACGCCGCCCAACGCCGCCGTGCCGCGCAGCGAGGCACCCGCCACCGCCGGTGCGGGGGCCCTGCCGCTGCGGCCGCAGGGGGCCGGCGCCGTTCCGCTGGCGCCGGCGCAGCAAGGCGAACGGCACGCCCCGCCCGAGACCTCGACCACGCCGCTGCCGGAATCGGCGGGGTCGCCGGCGCAGAAGGAAGAGGAAACGTCCTTTCCCAATCTCGGCAAGATCTTTAAATAGTCTGGCGCCTGGGAATGGGCGGCTTTAGCATGGCGGGTCGAAGGGCGATTTCGCGGACGAGCTGACAATCGGATATCTGGGTAACGGGGAATTTCATGGCAGGCAGCGTCAACAAGGTCATTCTCATCGGCAACCTCGGGCGCGACCCCGAGGTGCGCTTTGCGCAGGACGGCACCAAGATCGTCAACTTCCCCGTGGCGACGTCGGAAACCTGGCGCGACCGCCAGAGCGGCGACCGCCGCGAGCGGACCGAGTGGCACCGCGTCGTCATCTTCAACGACCGCCTGGGCGAGGTGGCCGAGAAGTACCTGAAGAAGGGCGCCAAGGTGTACCTGGAAGGGGCGTTGCAGACCCGCAAGTGGACCGGCAACGACGGCCAGGAGCGCTATACCACCGAGGTGGTGCTGCAGAAGTTCCGGGGCGAGCTGACCATGCTGGACACCCGCGGCGGCGGGGGCGGGGCCGGCGATTACGACGCCCCCGGCGCGGCGCCAGCCGGCGACGGCCCCGACTGGGGACCGGCCGGCGGCGGCAGCGGCGGCAGCGGTGGCGGCGCCCCGGCCGGCGGCAAGCCGGGCGGCGACCTCGACGACGAGATCCCGTTCTAAAATTCCCCGCCTATCCTCTTTCGAGGAGAGCGCGCCCGATCCGGCCTTTCGGCCCGGACCGGGCGCCTCCGTTTTCGGGCCGGCCCGGGGAGAGAAGCTCAGGAAGCCACCGCCGCCGGGTTGATCTCGGTTTTCGCGAGCTCGGTCAGCAGCGCGTCGGTGTGCTTCTCTTCCTCGAGGCTTTTGTGCAGGATCTCCTGGTCGTCGCGCAGGTTGAGCTGTCCCGCAAGGGCCGCGGCGGTGCCGTAGGCGGCGATCTCGTAATGTTCGAGCCGCTGGGCCGAGGCGATGAGGGCGGCGTCGCACAGGCCGTCTCCCTTCAGCATCGAGGCCATTTTCTCGGTTTCCCCGACGAGGGCCTGCATCGACTGGTCGGTATGCGCCGTCGGGCTGGCGCCGTGCCTCTCCAGGATCGATTCCAGGCGCTCCTGCTGCACCTCGGTCTCCTTGCGGTGGCGGGCGAAGGCGCTCCGCAAGGTGGGATGGGTCGCCATCGCGGCCATGCGCGGAAGCGAGGCGGAAAGCTGGCGTTCGACGCTGGCCAATTCCTGCAACTCGGCGACGTACATGTCCTTCAAACTGTCGATCTGCATGGGGGATGTTCCTTTCCTCAAGGGTGTTGCCATGCCTGCGGTTCACCGGAGTCAACGGCATCCCCGGCCGCAGGTTCCGCGCCGCCGGCCTGGGGCTGGCCGGGCGGGCCGCGGCCCACCACGGCTGGGGCTGGGCGACCGGCGAGGAGTTCGAGCTGAGCGGCGAGATCGCGGCGGTCAGGCTCGGCAATCCGCACGGCGAACTGACGCTCGACGTGAAGGGCGAGCAATGGGTGGTCGAGATCGGCCAGCCGTGGCGCAACGAACGCGCCGGCCTGACCCCGGAAATGCTGGCCGAGGGCACCCCGGTGACCGCCCACGGCCACCGCTCGGCCAACGCCTCCGAGCGGCTGATGAAGGCCGAGCGCCTGGTCATCGCCGGGCGCGAGCACAACCTCTACCCCGACCGCGCGTCGTAGGCCGGGAAACCCGCGATGGACGAAAAGCCCCCCTCCCTGACCCTCCCCCGCAAGGGGGGAGGGAACGACAATGCGGGCCGCCAAGGCACTTCCTCCCTCCCGGCGAGGGACGGGAACGATGATGCCGTCCGCGAAAGCGCTCCCTCCCCCTTGACGGGGGAGGGCCGGGGAGGGGGTGAGCCTCTCTCCGCCGGCATTCGGTAGGGCCGTTCCGCGATGGCGGACCTGCTGGGGGCCATCGAGGCCACCGCCCTGGCGACGGCCCTGCGCGGCTCGACCTGGGCCTATCCCCTGGTCAACGCCGGCCACGTCGTCGGCCTGGCGCTGCTGTTCGGCGCCATCGTGCCGGTCGACCTGCGCCTCATCGGCCTCTGGCGCGACCTGCCGCTCATCCATTTCCTGCGCGTCCTGGTGCCGGTGGCCGCCGCCGGGCTGGCCGTGGCCGCCCTTTTCGGCCTGCTGCTGTTCGCCGCCAACGCCCGGGACTACGCCGCCTCGGGCTTTTTCCTGGCCAAGATGGGGATGCTGGCCCTGGGGATCGCCAACGCGGCGGCCTTTCACGCCCTGCGCCGGCGCCAGGCCGCCGGCGACGCCGGCCGCGCCGTTCCCGGACAGCGGGTCATCGGCGCCGCCTCGCTCGCCGTGTGGCTGGCCGTCATCGTGCTCGGCCGCCTGATCGGCTATTTCTGAAGCGGCGGGGCGCCCGGCGAGGGCGGGGCCGAAAACGATGAATTTCTGGTTACGCCGATTTCTGACAACGCCTTGAAAAACAAGGTGAAAACGCCAGTTCCGCGATAGGGTTGTCATCCTTTGTCGCCATTTGTCATCATTTCCCAGTTTTCGTGTTTTTTATCAAGGAGGTAGGGGGAGGCGGCGAGGGCCTTTTCCCGGCCCCACGGTGTCGTCCGCCAACGGATACCCCACAACCCAATCAATTTAGCTATATTTACCTATAAAATAGCAAAATTGAGGATTAATGTCATAATTCACCGTAAAAGTCAAGAGGGCTTCAGCCATGGTGGCAAGCCGGCTAATTGCTGTCACCGCAATTCGTAATTGCGTACCCGTTCCCTTTGTTCATCTGGGGGGAGTAGAATGACGTCAACGACGAACAACGTTACGATGGGGGAGGACGGACAATGCCCGATATGCGGCAGACCAACCCTTTCAATAGGGCAAGAATCCAAGATCGCCAAATCGACGAGTTGATCGGTCTTGCACATGGGATTGTTGCCGACGGCGTCGTGAGCCAAGCGGAAGCGGAACATCTTCAGAAGTGGCTGGTGGCCCACAGGAATGCCCTGGACAACCCGGTAATCCTGCCCCTCTACGAGAGGGTCAACGCGATGCTGGTCGATCACCGGCTTGATGACGATGAGGCGCGCGATCTTCTGGAGACGTTGGAACAATACGCTGGCGGCGATTTCGAGATCGGCGAAGTGGTGAAATCGTCGACCCTTCCGATAGACCGACCGCAACCCTCCGTAGGCTTTAACGGCACCCGGTTCTGTTTCACGGGGACCTTCGTCTTCGGCACCCGGGGTGAATGCGAGGCGGCTGTCGTCGACCGGGGAGCCGTCGCCGGATCCTTGCGCAGGGATACAACCTTTCTCGTGATTGGAATGTACGCGACGGATAGCTGGATTCACTCCAGCTATGGGCGAAAGATAGAAAAAGCGGTGGAGATGAAAGCGCAAGGCATACCCATCGCCATCGTTGGGGAAAGCCATTGGGCCAATCACCTCGGAGCACGGTGACCGTGCTTTTAATTCGGTAGCCTGACCACCGCCAATTTAGTGCACTGTCACCGTAATTCCCCTTCCGGCCCATCCGGCTTCGGCCCGCCCATATCCACCAACCCTTGGAATACGCGGCACACCTTCCTATCCTCAATTTCTGGTGCAACGAAAATTCGGGCAGAGATTATGGCCGGCGGTTGGACGCGGGATGGGGCAGTGCAGGATCAAATCGACGACAGCGTCGCCGATGCGGTGGCGCGCGCGCGGGCGCGGCCGCCTGCAGGGCCGGGGGAGATATATTGCATCGAGTGCGGAGAAGAGATTCCCGAGGCGCGACGTAAGGCGCTGCCGGGGGTGACGACGTGCGTGGCATGTCAGGAGGCGATCGACCGCCGCCCGGTGCCGGGAGACGGGATCAATCGCCGGGGGAACAAGGACAGTCAGCTCAAATAGCTTCGGGCTCGCCGCGCTGGGAGACCTTGCCGGCCTGGGCGACCCTGTCTTGCTTGGCGGCGCTGACGTGGCTTGGGGTTCTCGTCCAACTAGGCGTAGAGCCTATGTCGTGTTTGGCTCCGCGGGGCCCTACAGCCGCCCTTCCGCTCCCGGCCCCTAAACCGACACTGAAACCCTTCATCGAACCCGGCCCTCCGCCTGCCCACGCAGGGGACCATATCTGAAATTGCCGGGGCAGGGCCGTCCGACTGCTCTCCAGCACCTTTTTCACCGATCGTTCCCCCCAAAGTACAACGCCCATCGTCCCTGGTGTTGCCGCGCGGTCTGAACGTGACGCCGGGCGCGCCGTCCACCCGGGCGTCATCCGTGGGATTCGGCGCGGTGGGCGGATGCCGGCAGGCTTCGCGGGTCGTCGGTTCGCCGGCCGGCAGGGGCAAAGACGCGACGCGAATTCACACGGCGTCGGTTCGCGAAAGACTTGGGCGAACTTACTTGTGCAAACGCCTGCATAATAATGGTTTTCAATCAATAGCAGGTTGTAGATCCGTCATAAATAAAATTGGGGCTTGTCATTGTGATTGTGGGTCGCGGTGACTATATAAAAGTGGCAGGAGCGGTATAAAAATACTTTTTTTGCAAATATAATTCTCGACATAAATTAGGATATCCCATGAATAATCATGGCGTTGACTTTTTGCCGGCAGGTTTTTTGTGATCGCGGGAACCGTCGTTCCCCTGTCCAAGCTCAAGCGTGTCGCCTTCCTCGGCAATTCCCTGCCTCGCCGTTGCGGGATCGCGACCTTCACGACGGACATTCAGCAGGCGGTCGCCGGCGCCCGCCCCTGTCTGGAAACCTCCATCGTGGCGATGACGGATCGCGGGCAGACCTATGCCTACCCGAAGACGGTGCGCATCGAGATCAAGGACGACCGGCCGGAGGACTATCTGGCGGCGGCCGATCATCTCAACCGCTCCCATGTGGATGTCGTCAGCCTTCAGCACGAGTTCGGCATTTTCGGCGGCGAGGCCGGCGGCAACATCCTGGCGCTGCTTTCCCGCCTGACCATGCCGGTCGTCACCACGCTTCATACCGTGCTCGCCGAGCCGACGCCCGCGCAGCGGCACGTGTTCGAACTGATCATCGAGGCGTCGTCGCGCCTTGTCGTGATGGCCGAGAAGGGCCGCGACATGCTGCAACGCCTCTATGGCGTGCCGGCGCACAAGATCGAGGTCATCGCGCACGGCATTCCGGATGCCCCGTTCGCGCGCTCGGACGCCGTCAAGCGCCGCATGGGCTATGGCGGCCGGCCGGTCATCCTCACCTTCGGGCTGCTGTCGCCCAACAAGGGCATCGAGGTGGTGATCGACGCCATGCCGATGATCCTCGAGGGCAGCCCCACGGCCGTCTACATCGTGCTTGGCGCCACCCACCCCCACCTGGTCCGCGACGAGGGCGAGGCCTACCGCGAAAGCCTGGTGGCGCGCGTCGCCGCGCTGGGCATCGAGGATCATGTCGTCTTTCTCGACCGGTTCGTCGACCTGAAAACGCTGCTCCGCCACATTTCGATGTGCGACGTCTATGTCACGCCCTATCTCGACGAGGCGCAGATGACGTCGGGGACGCTGGCCTACAGTTTCGGGCTGGGCCGGGCCATCGTTTCCACCCCCTATTGGCACGCCAGCGAACTGCTGGCCGACGGCGGCGGCATCCTGGTGCCGTTCCGCGACCGCCAGGCCATCGGCCGCGCCGTCTCGGGGCTGCTGACCGACGACGACCGCCGGCAGGCGCTGTCGCTCACGGCCTACGCGCGCAGCCGCTCGATGACCTGGGCCAACACCGCCGAGCGCTATATCGAGGTTTTCGAAAGCGTTCGCCCGGAACGCCCGGTCGCCGTGCTTGCCCCGCGCGTCGTATCGGCCCGCAGCCACGCGGGGGACCTGCCGCCCGAACTTCGGCTCGGCCATCTGGCGGCGATGTGCGACGCCACCGGCCTTTATCAGCACGCGGTCCATTCGATTCCCGACCGCGCCCACGGTTATTGCGTCGACGACAACGCGCGCGGCCTGCTTCTCGCCTCGGTGCTGGAGGATTCCGCCGACCCCGGCCTGCCGGAGCTGATGACGTCCCGGTTCGCCGCGTTCGTGCAGCATGCGTGGAACCCCGACACCCGGCGATTTCGCAATTTCATGAGCTTCGACCGCCGCTGGCTCGAGGACACGGGGTCCGAGGACAGCCACGGACGGACGCTGTGGGCGCTTGGCGAATGCGCCCGGCGCGACGCCACGCCGTCCAGGCGGCGCTGGGCCAGCGCGCTGTTCGAGCAGGCGCTGCCGAGCGTGGAAGGTTTCCACTCGCCACGCGCCTTCGCGGCCACCCTGCTCGGTCTCGACGCCTTTTGCCGGGCCTATCCCGACGACCCGACGGCCGAGCTGATGCGGCTGTTGTTGGCCGACCGCCTGATGGAATCGCTGGCCGCCGCCGGGACGCCGGACTGGGTGTGGTTCGAGGACGGACTGTCGTACGACAACGCGCGGCTGCCGCAGGCCCTGATCGTCACCGGCCTAGCGACCGGGCTTGCCCCCTATGTGCAGGCCGGGCTCAAGTCGCTGCGCTGGCTGATGGCGCTCCAGACGTCGCCGTCCGGCCTGTTCCGGCCGGTCGGATCGCGGAGTTTCGGCGCCTCGCGCACGCCGCCGGAAGCCTTCGACCAGCAGCCGCTGGAGGCCGCCGCGGCGATTTCCGCCTGTCTTGCGGCCTGGCGCGCCGAGGACGATCCGCTGTGGAAACGCGACGCCGAACGCGCCTTCGCGTGGTTCCTCGGCGCCAACGACCTGGCGATTCCCCTGGTCGATGTCGAAACCGGGAGCTGCCGCGACGGATTGCATCCGGACCGGGCCAACGAAAACCGCGGCGGCGAATCGGTCGTCTGCTATCTGCTGGGCCTGAGCGAAATCCGCCGCATGGCCCGAGCCCGCGGGGACCGGCCGACCCGGCTTGTCGCCCATCAGGTCCTGAACTTTCTCGCTCCGGCCCTTCTGCCGAATCCAATCCACTAAGGGGAGTTCGTCATCATCCGGCATCTTCACCGCCTGCCGATCAAGGTCACCCCCGATCCGACGCGGGTGGTCATCCGCCCGTTTCGCCCGTCGACGGAACCGCGCGACCTCAATACGGCGGACAAGGCCAGAACCAACCACATCGTCGATCGGGTGCTGGCGCTGGGCCCCCAGGCGACGGCGAAACAGCTTGCCGACGTCATCGAGAATTTCGCGGGCCGCCATCGCAATTTCCTCGCCATCTGCGAGACCCGGGCCGACGAGATCGAGGGGGCGCTCGCCCCCCATGCCGCGTTTACCCAGGATCAGCGCCGGCTGCTCGGCGCCTACCTGCTGCATGAATATTCCTTCGAGGCCTCGGCCTTGTTCAATCCGAGCATCGTCGCCCACCCGGATCAGAGCGGCGTGGCGGAAGGCGACCTGCGCTTCGTGCTCAGCCTGCGCGCCGTCGGCGAGGGCCACATTTCGTCGCTGACCTTCCGCTCGGGCGTGATCCAGGCCGACGGCAATGTCCTGGTCGACATGAAGGCCCGCCTTGCCGAAATCCCGAAGGTGACGAATCGCGTCCTGGGGCCGAATGGCGAGACGGTGGACCTGCGTTTCGATGGCGACGAGGGCCTCTGCGAGCGCGTGATCTTCCCGGTCACCGATGCCCAGTCCAACGGCCTCGAGGATGCCCGCTTCGTGGCCTTCGACGACGCCGGGACGCGGACCTACTATGCGACCGTCACCGCCTACAGCGGGCGCGCCATCCGTTCCGAGCTGATCGAAACCTTGGACTTCGTGTCCTTCCGCATCACGCCGCTTGGCGGCGATGCGACGCTGAACAAGGGCATGGCGCTTTTTCCGCGCAGGATCGGCGGCAAGTACGCCATGATCGGCCGCCAGGACAACGAAAACCTCTACCTGATCACCTCCGACAGCCTGACCGACTGGAACGGCGGCACGCCGATCCTGAAGCCGCTCTTTCCGTGGGAGTTCATCCAGATCGGCAATTGCGGCTCGCCGATCGAACTCGACGAGGGCTGGCTGCTGCTGACCCACGGCGTCGGCCCGGTGCGCAAGTACGCCATCGGCGCCGTCCTTCTCGACAAGTCCGACCCGACGAAAGTGCTGGCCCGCGCCCGCGAGCCGCTGATCGGCCCGCAACCTTCGGAACGCGAGGGATACGTGCCGAATGTCGTCTATACCTGCGGCGCGCTTCGCCACGGCAACATGGTCGTCCTGCCCTATGCCACCTCCGACACGTTCACCCGTTTTTCGATCATTCCGATCCCGGCGCTGCTCGACATCATGCGGCACTGACCGCTCCCCACCGCCCTTTACAGCGACCGCTCCCCCGCAGTACAACGCGCCCATCGTCCCTTGGTTCGCCGCGCGTTTGGGCGCGGCGCCGGGCGTGCCGCGGACCGATGACGGTCAACCGGCGCGCCAACCCGCATCCCGAAAGCGAAGACCATGACAGAATTCGAAGGCGTCGTTCCCGCGCTCGGCCAGGCGTTGAGCCAGCGCGGCTATGTCGAGCTGACCTCGGTGCAAAAGGCCATCCTGGCCCCGGAGCTTCGGGATGCCGATCTGCTGGTTTCGGCCCAGACCGGGTCGGGCAAGACGGTGGCCTTCGGGCTGGCCATCGAGCCCACCCTGCTGGCCGGCCGCCCGCGCTTCGCCGCCGCCGGGGCGCCGCTGGCGCTGGCCGTCGCGCCGACGCGCGAGCTGGCCTTGCAGGTCAAGCAGGAGCTGGAGTGGCTGTACGCCCCCACCGGGGCGGCGGTGGCGTCCTGCGTCGGGGGCATGGACATGCGGGCCGAGCGGCGCGCCCTGCAAGGGGGCGCCCACATCGTGGTCGGCACGCCGGGGCGGCTGCGCGACCACATCGAGCGCGGCTCGCTCGACCTCTCCGCGCTCCAGGCGGCGATCCTCGACGAGGCCGACGAGATGCTCGACCTCGGCTTTCGCGACGACCTGGAATACATCCTCGACGCCGCGCCGGCGGAGCGCCGCACGCTGATGTTTTCCGCCACCGTGCCGCACGCCATCGCCAGCCTGGCCAAGCGCTATCAGCGCAACGCGGTGCGCGTCAGCACGACCGAGGAGCGCCGGCAGCACGTCGACATCGACTATCGGGTCTTCACCGTCGCCCCCAACGACCGCGAGAACGGCATCATCAACGTGCTGCGCTTCTACGAGGCCAAGAGCGCGCTGGTCTTCTGCGCCACCCGCGCCACGGTCAACCACATGACCAGCCGCTTCACCAACCGCGGCTTCTCGGTGGTGGCGCTGTCGGGCGAGTTGAGCCAGAACGAGCGCACCCACGCGCTCCAGGCCATGCGCGACGGGCGGGCCCGGGTGTGCATCGCCACCGACGTGGCGGCGCGCGGCCTCGACCTGCCGCACCTGGATTTGGTGATCCACGCCGACATCCCGAAGAACCGCGAGAACCTGCTGCACCGCAGCGGCCGCACCGGGCGGGCCGGGCGCAAGGGGGTGTGCGCCCTGATCGTGCCGCACAACGCCCGCAAGCAGACCGAACGATTGCTGGGCAACGCCCGCATCCAGGCCACCTGGGCCCGCTCGCCGACCATCGAGGAGATCGCCGGCCGCGACCGCGAGCGCATGTTCGACGATCCGATCCTCAACGAGCCGTTGACCGAGGACGAGGCCGCCTTCGCGCGCGACCTTCTGGCCCGCCACGGGGCGGAACGGGTCGCCGCCGCCTTCCTGCGCCTGCATCGGGCCGGCCATCCGGCGCCCGAGGAGATGATCGACGCCGCCCCGGCCGAGGAGCCGAAGAAGCGCCGCGACGACTTTCGCAAGGGGGTGTGGTTCTCGCTCTCGGTCGGCCGCAAGGATCAGGCCGAGCCACGCTGGCTGCTGCCGATGCTGTGCCGGGCCGGCCACATCACCAAGAACGAGATCGGGGCGATCCGGGTTCACCAGGGCGAAACCCACGTCGAACTGGTCCCCGATTGCGTCGAGCGGTTCCTGGCCGCCGTCGGCCCCGGCCGCACCCTGGAAAAGACCATCGCGCTGACGCAACTCGACGGCGTGCCGGAGGCGCCCCGCGACGCCCCCGAACGGCCGCACGCCGGCCGGAAAAAACCGTACCGGGCCGCCGAGCCGGCGGCAGACGAGGCTTCCGGCGACGACAGCGCGACGAAGCCCGCCGGCTGGAAGCCCTATCAGGGCAAACCCGTCTCCAAATACGCCCACGCGCGCGAGAAGAATTACGGCCGCGGGCGGGACAAGCCGCACGGCACCGGCCCCTTGAAGCGCAAGAAGCCGGGCAAGACGTTCGACTAGGAAAAGGCCGTCATTCCCCCGCCCGCGCGCTACGGGATTCACACATCTCGGTTGGTAGCGAAAGCCGCATAAATTCGCCCTCTCCGCCGCACGGCGGGGGAGAGGGAGGGGACCCGTCGCGCTAGCGATGGGGAGGGTGAGGTGGAGGTGCAGCCGTTGTGTTCGCGGGGGAAATGCCCGAAATCCCACCTCACCTCCCTTGATCCGGCTCCGCTGGACCGACCCTCTCCGCCCCCAGGGGGCGGAGAGGGAGGTGAGCACGGTGTCCGAAATGTGTGCATCCCGTAGCGCCCGTGCGGGGGTGACGGGGAAGGGAGTCATCCGGTCGAGGGTGCCGCGCCGGGGGGCGCCGCCGGAAGCAGGATGCGCACGGTGGTGCCCTTGCCGGGGGCGCTTTCGAGGGTCGCGGTGCCGCCCGATTGGCGCGCGAAGCCATAGACCATGCTCAGCCCCAGGCCGCTGCCCTGGCCGACTTCCTTGGTCGTGAAGAAGGGCTCGAAGGCGCGGCTCAGGACCTCTCTCGCCATGCCGATTCCGGTATCGGCCATGGCGATTTCCACATAGTCGCCGGCCGGCAGGGTGTCGTCGTCGTCTGGGAGAAGACGGCGCCGTTGCGCCGAAACGGCGATCGCGCCGCCCGCGGGCATGGCCTCGCGGGCGTTGTGGGCGAGGTTGAGAAGGGCGTTCGCCAGGCTTCCCTCGTCGACAAGCACCTCGGCGGCCCCGGCGCAGGGTTCGGCGCGGATGGCGATGCCCCCGCCCAGCGTTCGCGCCAGCAGCGCCGTTTCCTCGCGCAGCCAGGCATTGATGTCGAGCCGCCGGGGCCGCAGGGTCTGCTGGCGCGAGAAGGCCAGCAGCTTCATCGTCAGATCGGCCCCGCGCCGTCCGGCCTGCAGGGCGGCATCGATGAGCCCGGTGGCGTGGGCGTTGCCCTGGACCGCCAGCTTCGCCAGCGCCAGGTTGGTCTCGATGGCTTGCAGAAGGTTGTTGAAGTCGTGCGACACGCCGCCGGACAGCCGCCCCACCGCCTGCAGCCTCAGGGCCTGGCGCAGCCGATCCTCGGCCGTCCGCCGCGCCGAGATGTCCAAGGCCGTGGAGCCCAGGCCGATGAGGTTTCCACCCTCGTCCTCGATGGGAAACCGGACGTGGATTTCAGGCCTGGCATCGCCATCGGGCGTGCCGACGTCGAGTTCGGCGATCTGCGGCTCGCGGCGGGCCAGAACCAGACCGTCCAGCCTGACGATGTCGTCGGCGATCTCCTTGGCGTATATGTCGTGCGGCGATTTGCCCTTCAGGCCGTCAAGCGACACGTCGAGGCGGCGCAGCATCTCGTTGTTCGCCCACTGGACCCGGCCGTGCAGGTCGAGGATCGAAATCGCCATCGGCGCCACGGCGGCCAGCGAGCGGAACCGCGCCTCGCTTTCCCGAAAGCCCTCGAACACCCGCCGCAGTCGGGCCAGCGGGAAGCGCACGCAGGCATAGGCGGCGATGGCCAGGATAAGCGCGACGGCGACCGCCAGCGCGACCTCGAAAAGCAGCGGCCGCAGGCTGGCTTCCACGGTCACCGTTCCGACCCGCTCGGCCCCGGCGACGATGGGAACGCTGACCCGGGCGACGGGCGCTGACGGCTCGTCGCCGACCACGATCGGCGTCCCGCCCTGGAACGGCGCGATGATCCGCCGCCCCGCATCGTCGATGGGGGCCGTCTGGCGCACGAGTTCGGCCACGCGGTTGTCGCTGAACCCCCACGTCGGTCCTTGGATGTAGGCGTAGCGGGCGACCTGCCCGGCGGTGATGTCGGCCTGGAAGCGCCGCAGGTTGAGGGCGTCGACGTAGCCGACGGTGGCGAAGATCGCCGGACCGGCGAGGGCGATGGCGACGGCGACGATGACCGCCGCGCGGTGGACGACCCGGTTCTGGCGGAAAACGTCGCTCGACCACGGGCTCGTATTCGCCCTATCGCGTGGGTTCGCTGCCATGGCGCCTGAGAATCTCCTGGCCGGCCGGGGGTTGGGTGAAGGCGATGAACTGGGCGGCGCCCGCGGTGGCGCTGCCGGGCAGCAGGAAGCAGACGCGGAGCGGCATCGGATAGCGGCCGTCGGCCAGCGTCTCCGGCGCCGGCTCGACCCCGTCGAGGGCCAGCGCCGTCAGGGCCAGTCGCTCGGTGCGGATCTGCAACAGCGTGGCGATGGCGAACGATCCGGCGATGGAGGTTGCCAGCGCGGCGTTCTCCTGGTCCGTGGCCCCGACCGGGATGCCCGGCCGGCGGAAGGCCGCCGCCAGAGCCCCCTCCAGCGCCGGCACCCGTTGGACGAGGTAGTCGTTCTCCGACCCCGCCGGAGAACGCAGGATCACTTTCAGGGGCTGGCCATCCGGCCAGCGCGGGGTGGGATCGGCATAGATCCCGGGAAGCGCCTCCAGCGTCAGCCCGGGCGCCGTTTTCCGCGAGGTGGCGAAGACCAGGGCCGTCGTCATGCAGGCGGCCTCGCGAATGCCCGTCACCTTTTCGGCCACCTTCAGCGGCCGCGCCGCGATGGCGACGTCGATGGCGCCGGCGGCCAGCGCCTTGATCCCGCCCGGCGTCCCGATGCTCGGCAACACGACGGTCGCGACGCCGGGATCGGCGGCATGAAGCGCCTGTCCGATCAGCCTGGAGAGTTCCAATCCGATGCCGGTGCCGCCGACGCGTACGGTTTCCTCGGCGGGAACCGGCGCCGCCAGCAGAAGCGAGCCCGCGAACGCCGCGCTTGCCAACACCTTGCGCCGCTTCAGCTTGACCAGAACCATGCCGCCCTCAATCGCTTGCTTTTATCGGTCCGACGACGCGGATCGCAACGCCGTCGAAGCAAGTATCGTTCCTTCGTGTTTCGACAACGTGTCAATCCGGGAAATCTTGGTAACAAGTTGTAACACCCGGTCCACCTTTCCATGACCTGGACCGGATCTTGCAGCGCCTTCCGCATGCCGGCCCGCAATTCCGGCGCGCACGTACCCCGACGACGTCGTTCGATTTTCGCTTCGGAGCCGCATGAGCCAGCGCACGCGCCTTCTCGCCGATTACGACCCCCAAGGGTTCTATTGCGAGCTTCTGGGGGCGCCGGAGGAGTGCGGACGCTCAAATTCCAGGCAGGCGAGCTCGATCGGCACAATTATTGGGCGTTTGGACCGTCTAAACCTGAAGACGCTGCGGCGGCGGGCGCGCGACGCCGAACGCGAGTTGTTCAACCTCGGCATCACCTTCACCGTCTATTCGGAAAGCCAATCGATCGACCGCATCCTGCCGTTCGACGTGCTGCCGCGCATCCTTTCGGCCGAGGACTGGCGGACCGTCGAGACAGGCGTCAAGCAGCGCATCGCCGCGCTGAACCTCTTCCTTCACGACATCTATCACGGCCAGAAGGCGCTGAAGGACGGCGTCGTGCCCCGCGAATTGGTGCTGGGCAACGAGAACTTCCGCCCTGAGATGGTCGGCGTCGACCTGCCCGGCGGCACCTACGTGCATATCGGCGGCATCGACATCGTGCGCGACGTCGACGGCCGCTTCAAGGTGCTGGAAGACAACGCTCGCACGCCGTCGGGCGTGTCCTACGTGCTGGAGAACCGCCAGCTCATGCTGCGCACCTTCCCGGACCTCGTGGACCGGGTGGCGCTGCGCCGGGTCAACGACTACGGCCTCAGGCTGCATCAGGCCCTGGCCGAGGTGGCGCCGGATGGGGCGGGGGGCGAGGCCTGCGTCGTCCTGCTGTCGCCCGGCATCTTCAACTCGGCCTATTTCGAGCACGTCTTCCTGGCCCGCGAGATGGGCATTCCGCTGGTCGAGGGCCGCGACCTGTTCGTCGAGGAGGATCGCGTCTTCATGAAGACGGTGACCGGCCCGCAGCGGGTCGACGTCATCTACCGTCGGATCAGCGACGCCTTCCTCGACCCCGACGTCTTCAACCCGAAGAGCGTGCTGGGGGTGAGGGGCCTCATGCGGGCCTACGCCAGGGGCAACGTCACGCTGGCCAACGCGGTCGGCACCGGGGTGGCCGACGACAAGGCGGTCTATGCCTACATGCCGCGCCTGATCCGCTATTTCCTGGACGAGGAGCCGATCCTCGACAACGTCGACACCCACATCTGCGCCGAGCCCGAGGGGCTGGCCTACACGCTGGACCACCTGAAGGATCTGGTCGTCAAGCCGGTCGGCGAATCGGGCGGTTATGGCGTGTTGATCGGCCCGCGCGCCAAGGCCGCCGACATCGTCAAGCGGCGCCGGGAACTGAAAGCCGATCCCGCCAACTACATCGCCCAGCCGATGGTGCGCCTGTCCGTATGCCCGACGCTGACCGCCGAGGGCATCGAGGCCCGCCACGTCGACTTGCGCCCCTATGCCGTCACCGGGCGGGACACCTGGGTGCTGCCGGGCGGGCTGACCCGGGTGGCGCTGACCAAGGGCTCGCTGGTCGTCAACTCCTCGCAAGGGGGCGGATCGAAGGATACCTGGGTCCTTGAAAAATAACCTGCTCGCCCGCTTCGCCGAGAACATCTTCTGGCTGGCCCGCTACATGGAGCGGGCCGAGAACCTGGCCCGCATCCTGGAGGTGACGGGGGCGCATTCGCGGGACGACCAGGGCCATCAGGACTGGACGGCGATTCTCGAAATGAACGCCGATATGGAGCGCTTCCGCGAGCACCACCGCCGGGTCACCGTGCGTTCGGCCGCCCGCTTCTACGTGCTCGACCAGGACAACCCGACGTCCATCGTCTTCGCCGTCATGATGGCCCGCGAGAACGCCCGCTCGGTACGCCACCTGATCAGCACCGAGATGTGGACCCAGATCAACATGCTGCACGCCCGCCTCAAGGAACTGGGCGGGCGCGACATCGTGCCGACCCGCCTGGCCGGCCTGTGCGGCGACATCAAGGAAGCCTGCCAGGCCCACACCGGCATCACCGAGGGCACGCTTTACCAGGACGAGGGGTGGAGCTTCTACTGGATGGGCAAGGCCATCGAACGGGCCGACCAGACGTCGCGACTGGTCGACATCGGCCACCGTCGGGCGACGCTTTCCGGGCACGCCTTCGATTCCCTCGCCCTCGAATCGCACTGGACCGTCATGCTGCATTCGGCGGCCGGCTACCAGGCGTTCTGCCGGACCCATCGGGTCCGCATGCATCCCAGCGAGGTGCTCGATTTCCTTTTGCTCGGCCGCCGGTTCCCGCGCTCCATCGCCACCTGTTTGGACGAGGCCCACGCCTTCATGGCCCGCCTTCGCGACCTCCATGGCGTCGACGTCGAACGGGCCGGCCTGCCGCTGCTGGACGGCCTCAAGGCGCGGCTCATCGCCACCCGCCTGGAAGATGTCGTGAACGGCGGCCTGCACGATTTCATCGACGACGTGCAGCGCCAGCTTACCGCCTTCACCAGCGAACTGGCGCGCAGCGTTTTCGGCCACGATTTCTGAGAACGTCTGGTAAACTCCGGCCCCATGGATACGCTGAGCATTCGCCATCGCACCACCTACCGTTACCGCTGCCCGGTCACGTTCGGCGAACACCGCCTGATGTTCCGGCCGCGCGACAGCCACGACCTGCGCCACGTTTCGAGCACGCTCGCCATCTCGCCCACGGCGGCCGTGCGCTGGCGCTATGACGTGTTCGGCAATTCCATCGCCATCGCCACCTTCGGCGAGGCCGCCCAGGAGTTGGTCTTCGAAAGCGACATCGTGGTCGAGCACTACGGCTTCGAGGGGGCCTACCCGCCGATGGAAGACTATGCGCGGAAACTGCCCTTCTCCTACGCCTTCGAGGAGTTGCCCGATCTGCGCCGCTCGATGGAGCGTCACCATCGCGATCCCCAGCACCGGCTGGACGCCTGGGTCCGCCGCTTTCTGGCCGACGGCGCGGGGGCGGAAACCTGGCAGGTGCTGAAGGCCGTCAATACCGCCATCCACGACGAATTCGCCTACGCCGAGCGGGCCGAGGAGGGGGTGCAGACCCCCATCGAAACGCTGGAGCGGGCCAGCGGGACCTGCCGCGATTTCGCGCTTCTGATGATGGAGGCGGCCAGAACGCTGGGCATGGCGGCCCGCTTCGTCACCGGCTATCTGTTCGATCCCGGGCAGGCCGGCAGCCCGCATGGCCTGCGGGGGGCGGGGGCCACCCACGCCTGGGCCATGATCTACCTGCCGGGGGCGGGCTGGGTCGAATTCGATCCCACCAACGGCCTGATCGGCGGCGCCAACCTGATCCGCGTCGGCGTGGCCCGCGATCCGGCGCAGGCCATTCCCGTCCAGGGCACCTATTTCGGCGCCGCCGAGGATTTCATCGATATGGCGGTGGAGGTCGAGGTCGAGCGGATCGGCGAGACGATGCCGGCTGCCGCTCTAAGTCCCCTCTCTGCCCCTCAGGGGCGGAGAGGGTCAGGGTGAGGTGGGGGACTTGCCGAGTTCGCTGACGATGGTTTGGAGGACTCCCTCCAGATTGCCCAGCACCTCGTGGTTCCAGAAGCGGATCACGCGATACCCGTGGATGGCCATCGCCTCGGTACGCACCGCGTCCGCTTTGACGGCCTCGGCATGTTGCCCACCGTCGATTTCGATCGCCAGCTTGCACGCCGGGATGGCGAAATCCGCAACGTAGCGACTGATGGGGATGTTGTCGGCGCACCTTGACCGGCAGGTTCAATTCCCGAAGCGCCCGCCACAAGACGCGTTCGGCATCGCTGGCATCCTGGCGCAACACTCTGGCGCGGCGCGTCTTTGGACGAACGGCCATCCCACCTCACCCGACGCGCTGCGCGCGCCACCCTCTCCGCCCCCAAGGAGCGGAGAGGGTATCCTTATCTCATCATCCGTCCACAGCGGTTGATCTTCACCCCCACGGAACGTCGGGCAGCCGTTCGAAGGCCGAGCGCAGCGCCCGCGACCAGCGGCTGTGGACGACCCGGAAGTAGGGGTTCTTCTCGTCGATGGGAACGCGGTGGGCGACCGCCAGCGCATCCCGCCTGACGATCAGCAGATCGAGCGGCAGGCCGACCGACAGGTTGGAGCGCAGCGTCGAGTCCATGGAGATCAGGGCCAGCTTGGCGGCGTCCTGCACCGTGGTGTCGAAGGACACCAGGCGATCGAGGATCGGCTTGCCGTACTTGGTCTCGCCGATCTGGAAGAACGGCGTCTCCTCGGTCGACTGGATGTAGTTTCCGGCCGCGTAGACGTAGAAAAGCCGCATCCCGCCGCCCTTGACCTGGCCGGCCAGCAGCAGGGAGGCGGTGAACTCGGTGCCGGCCTGACGCAACGCCTCGCCGTCGATGGCGAAGACCCGGCGCAGGGCCTTGCCGGCCAGCTGCGCCGCCTCGCGCATGCTTTTGACCTGCATGATGGTGGTCGGCTTCCCGCCATCCTCGGCGCCGCCGACGCCCTCGTTCAGCAGGTTGACCACCGCCTGGGTGACCGCCAGGTTGCCGGCCGTGGCCAGCGCGATCGTGCGCTCGCCCGCCTTTTCCCAGACCGTCAGCTTGCGAAAGGTGGACACGTGATCGACGCCGGCGTTGGTGCGCGAATCCGTCAGCATCACCAGGCCGTCCCGAACCAGCAGTCCGACGCAATAGGTCATCTTCGAAAGCCCCCCGAATGGCCAGCCACCGCTATTTAGGCGTAACGCCGCCCGGCGGCAATGCCTTCAACGGGGCTCGACGCCGGACGGCCGGCGTGACAATCTGCCGCCCATCGCCTTCCCGGAGACCTTCCCTTGGGTACCATCGCCAACGCGCTCATTCCGCTGGTCATCCTGCTGGCGGCCGGCCAAGTCCTGCGGCGCAGCGGGTTCCTGGAAGCCGGCTTCTGGTCGTCGGCCGAAAAGCTCGCCTATTACCTGCTGATGCCGCTCCTGCTGGTGCGCACCATCGGGCGCAGCGACGTCGGCGGCCTGGCCTGGGGCGAGATGGTGGGCGCCGTCTATGGCGCCATCCTGGCCGCCGCCGCGGTTCTCGTCGCCCTGCATCTGCTCCGCGGCCGGCCGCAGCCGCGCACCTTCACCTCGATCTTCCAGGGCGGCGTGCGCTACAACGCCTACATCGCGCTGGCGCTGGCCGAAAGCCTGTACCAGGGCGAGGGCATCGCCATGGGCGCGCTCATTTCCGGCTTCATGATCATCATCATCAACATCCTTTGCGTCACCGTGCTGGCGCTGTCGGCCGGCAACGGGCGGGTGTCGGCGCTTTCGGTGCTTGCCGACCTGGCCAGGAACCCGCTGATCCTGGGGTGCGTGGGCGGCGGGCTGCTCAACGCCTCGGGCGTGACGTTGCCGGTGTGGGCCGACGATTCGCTCTCGCTGATGGGGCGCATGGCGCTGCCGATCGCGCTGCTGTGCGTCGGCGCCTCGCTGGACCTGTCGCGCCTGAAGGGCGACGTCGGTCCCTCGCTGATCGCCAGCGCCACGCAGTTCGTCGTCAAGCCGGGGGTGGCCTGGGGCCTGTGCCTGGGACTCGGGCTGCCGGCCATGACGACGACGGTGATCGTGCTGTTCATGGCGGTGCCGACGGCGCCCTCGGCCTATATCCTGGCCCGGCGCATGGGCGGCGATTACGAGGCCATGGCCTCGATCATCGCCTTCCAGACGGTGGCCGGCTTCGCCACCATGCCACTGACCTTGTTCGCCTTGGGCGTGTAGGGGCGGCCCCTAGCGGGCGCGGACATCAAGCGGGCACATTTCGTTGTTTGGCCGGGGGGCGTGTGCTAGATTTCGCCGCGCCCGATTCCCATAGCGCACCGGCCCTCGCGGGCCGTTGCGTTTTCGTGGTCACAGCAAGCCCGAGTGATGCCTTTGACGACTTCACCAACTCCGACGCCCCAGCACGACATATCGCCCGTCACCGTCGAAGACGAGATGCGACGCTCATACCTCGATTACGCGATGAGCGTGATCGTGGCGCGCGCGCTTCCCGACGTCCGCGACGGGCTGAAGCCGGTTCACCGGCGCATCATCTACGCCATGAACGAGAGCGGCTACGACTTCAACAAGCCGTTCCGCAAGTCGGCCCGCATCGTCGGCGACGTCATGGGCAAATACCACCCGCACGGCGATTCGGCGATCTACGACGCCATGGTCCGCATGGCGCAGGATTTCTCGCTGCGCCTGCCCCTGATCCAGGGCCAGGGCAACTTCGGCTCGATGGACGGCGATCCGGCGGCGGCCATGCGCTACACCGAGGCCCGCATGGCCCGGGCGGCGCACGCGCTGATCGACGACATCGACAAGGAAACCGTCGATTTCCAGCCGAACTACGACGAATCCACCTCCGAGCCCAAGGTGCTGCCGGCCCGCTTCCCCAACCTGCTGGTCAACGGGGCGGGCGGCATCGCCGTCGGCATGGCGACCAACATCCCGCCGCACAACCTGGGCGAGGTGATCGACGCCTGCGGCGCCATCCTCGACAATCCCGCCATCTCCATCGACGAGTTGATCGAGACCTGCATCCCGGGCCCGGATTTCCCGACCGGCGCCACCGTGCTGGGACGCAACGGCATCCGTTCGGCCTATCACACCGGGCGCGGCTCGGTGGTCATGCGCGGCCGCGCCGAGATCCAGGAGATCCGCAAGGACCGCTTCGCCATCATCGTCAGCGAAGTGCCCTACCAGGTGAACAAGGCGCGCATGGTCGAGATCATCGCCGAGTGCGTGCGCGACAAGCGGATCGAGGGGATTTCCGACCTGCGCGACGAATCCGACCGCCACGGCGTGCGCGTGGTGGTGGAGATCAAGCGCGACGCCGAGCCAGAGATCGTGCTCAACCAGCTCTACCGCTACACGCCGCTGCAGACCAGCTTCGGCGTCAACATGCTGGCGCTCAACGGCGGCAAGCCGGAGATGCTGAACCTCAAGCAGATCATCCAGGCTTTCCTGGAGTTCCGCGAGGAGGTCATCCGCCGGCGCACCATCTTCGAACTGGGCAAGGCGCGCGACCGCGCCCACATCTTCGTCGGCCTGGCCGTCGCCGTGGCCAACCTGGACGCCATCATCGCCCTGATCCGCGCCGCGCCCGATCCCAACACGGCGCGCGCCCAGTTGATGGAACGGCCCTGGCCGGCCGACGACGTCGAGCCCCTGATCGTGCTCATCGACGAGCCCGGCCGCAAGGTGGTGGACGGCGTCTACACGCTGTCCGAGGAGCAGGCCAAGGCCATCCTGGAGTTGCGCCTGCACCGCCTGACCGGGCTGGAGCGCGAAAAGATCCACGAGGATCTGTCCGAACTGGGCCGCCAGATCGAGCGCCACCTGGCGGTGCTGGCGTCGCGCGACATGCTGCTGGGCCTCCTGCGCAACGAACTGCTGGAGATGAAGGAGCAGTTCAGCACGCCGCGCCGCACCACCCTGATGGAAGACGAGTTCGAGGCCGACATCGAGGACCTGATCCAGCGCGAGGACATGGTGGTGACGGTCACCAACTCGGGCTACATCAAGCGGGTGCCGGTCGCCGCCTATCGGGCGCAGCGCCGCGGCGGCAAGGGCCGCACCGGCATGAGCATGCGCGAGGAGGATTTCGTCAGCCGCGTCTTCGTGGTCAACACCCACACCCCGGTGCTGTTCTTCTCGTCGGCCGGCATGGTCTACAAGCTCAAGGTCTACCGTCTGCCGCTGGGGGCGCCGCAGGCGCGCGGCAAGGCGATGGTCAACCTGCTGCCGCTGAAACCGGGCGAGATCATCACCACCATGCTGGCCCTGCCCGAGGACGAGAGCACCTGGGGCGATCTGTCCATCGGGCTGGCCACCGCCTCGGGCCACGTGCGCCGCAACAAGCTGTCGGATTTCGTCGACGTGCGCGCCAACGGCAAGATCGCCATGAAGATGGACGAGGGCGACCGCCTGGTCCGGGTGCGCACCTTCGCCGATGACGACGACATCCTGCTCAGTACCCGCCAGGGCAAGACCATCCGCTTCCCGGTCGCCGACGTGCGCGTCTTCTCGGGCCGCACCTCGATCGGCGTGCGCGGCATCAACCTCGACGACGACGACGCGGTGATCGGCATGTCGGCGCTGAAGCACATCGGCATCGACGTCGCCACCCGCGAGGACTATCTGCAGGCGGTCCACGCCAAGCGCCGCCTGACCGGCGGCGACTACACCGGGCGCGACGACGACCTGGCGCGCGACCAGGCCCTGGCCGCCCGCCTGGAGGAGCCGGTGTTCGCCGAGCTGGCGGAGCACGAGGAGTGCATCGTCACCATTACCGCCGACGGCCTGGGCAAGCGCACCTCGGCCTACGAGTACCGGATTTCCGGGCGCGGCGGCAAAGGCGTCACCGCCATGGACCTGCAACGCGGAGAAACCCGGACCGAGGTGGTCAACGCCTTCCCGGTGAAGGACACCGACCAGCTGGTACTGGTCGCCGAGGGCGGCCAGATCATCCGCGTGCCGGTCAACGGCATCAGCGTCGTCGGGCGGGCCAGCCGCGGCGTCAACGTGTTCAACGTCGGCGAGGGCGACCGTGTGGTGTCGGTGACGCGTCTGCGCGACGAAGGCGCCGGCATCGAGGACGACGGGACGCCGGCCGAGGACGAAACCAGCGACGATACCGAAACCGGCGCCGAAACGGGGAGCGGCGAGGCCAGCGACGAACCGGAGGGAACGCCCCAGCCATGAGCGAACCGCGTATCGGTGTCTACCCCGGCACCTTCGACCCCATCACCAACGGCCACCTCGACATCATCTCGCGGGCGACCCGCGTGCTCGACCGCCTGGTCATCGGCATCGCCGAGAACGCCGGCAAGGGGCCGCTGTTCACCATCGAGGAACGGGTGGCGATGGTCGAGGCCGAGGTGGCGGCGATGACCAACGGCGACGGCTCGCGCATCGAGGTTCGGCCGTTCAATACGCTGCTGATGAATTTCGTCATCGGGCAGGGGGCCACCCTGATCGTGCGCGGCCTGCGCGCCGTTTCCGACTTCGAGTTCGAGTTCCAGATGGCCGGCATGAACCGGCGCATGAACCCGATGATCGAGACGGTCTTCCTGATGGCCTCCGACCGCCACCAGCTGATCGCCTCGCGCCTGGTCAAGGAGGTCGCCGAACTGGGCGGCGACATCGGCCAGTTCGTGTCCCCGCGGGTCAAGCAGAAACTGGCCGAGAAGCTGGGTACCGGCGCCTGAGGCGGCCGCGCGAAAAGCATTGACCGGCCGGAGCGGGATTTCTATGTTCCGGCCAGTTCGTTTCCAGGGGCGCGTAGCTCAGGTGGTAGAGCACCTGACTTTTAATCAGGGAGTCGCAGGTTCGAGTCCTGCCGCGCCTACCAATTCACCGTTGTCGACTTCGCCTATGCAACCGGCCCTTGGGCCGGTTTTTCTCTGAGGGGCGCCGAACGGCGTGTTTTTCCCTATTGGGTCTTTATCTTCCTACGCGATATCAGGCGGAGTTTTTCTCCAAACGTGTTATACTCTCTTCGAGTTAACGCAAATGGAAAAACAGCAGCGGTGAACGCGGTGCGGCGTTGCGTGCGCGATGCGCGACGGACTGCCCGCCACCCGGGGTGCATGCCGCCGGTTTGATGTCTTCGGCGCCCCGGTGAACAGGGAGGTGCCACAGTGAAGAACTATCGGATCACCTTCTACCGGCATCTGATGAACAGGTCCGGCTACCCCTTCAAATCGAGCCTGTCGACGGTCACGGTCTCCGGGTCCGACCGCAACCAGGCGTTGTCGCAGGCGGTCCGTCGCTTCGAATTCGACTGGTCGCTGTACGAATGGTCGAACCTGGCCGACGAGTTCGAGATCGTCGAGGAGAAGGCGAAGCGCCCGGAAGCCTTGGTATGAAGCCGTTCCGGGCCGCGCCCGGACAACCCTAGGCGGGCTCGGCGCCCGCCCCGCAGCGAAGGGGCCGGACCTGCCGGCCATTTCCCGAGATTGTCCGCATGTCCGTCTTTTCCGACCCGGCGGGGCAGGCCGCCGTGGCCGGTTTCGTCGTGCGCCACGCCGCCCGGCAAAGAAATGGGTAACAGAGTGTTGCAGCCGGGAACGGCGATACAATCGGTTACAACATCGCCATTCAAAACGAAGGCCGGCAATGCATAATCCGCCCGTCGCGCAAAAACACGCGGGGGCCGATCCCCCCGTGCGGTCGGGAAACGGAGGATTTCGGTGGAGAGTGTGGCGTCATCGCCGCCTGCGGGCGACAGGGCCGGGGCGCGGCCGCAAAGGATGGGCGTCCTTCGCCGCACCGTCCGCATCGCCGCCATGGTCGGCCTGGCCGCCGCGATTTCCGCCTGCCAGACGACCGGCCTCGACAGCCGGCCGCCGGTGGCCTTGCCCGCCGCCTTCTCGGCGACCGGCACGGCGACGCCCCCCGACAAATGGTGGCGCGCCTTCGACGATCCGGTTCTCGACGACCTGGTCGAGGACGCACTGGCCGACAATCTTTCCATCCATAGTGCCTGGGCCCGCCTGGTGCAGGCCGAGGCCACCGCACGCAAGGCGGGAGCCAGCCTGCTGCCGAGCCTGGACGCCGAGGTCGGCCTGTCGGGCACGCGCCAGAAGGGGCAAAGCACCAGCTCCAACAGCAGCCGCCGGGTCATCAGTTCGACCAGCGACCTGTCGCTGGGCCTGAGCAGCAGCTACGAGGCCGACCTGTGGGGAGGGATCGCCTCGGCCCGCGATGCCGCCGGCCTCGACGCCAACGCCAGCGAGGAAGACCTGAAGACGGTGGCGATCACGTTGGCCTCGGACGTCACCAAGACCTGGTATCAGCTGATCGAGGCCTACGGCCAGATCGACCTGCTGCGGCGCCAACTCGCCACCGACGAGCAGGTCCTCGAAATCGTTACCCTGAAGTTCCGCCGGGGCCAGGTCACGGCCAGCGATGTGCTCCAGCAGCGCCAGCAGGTGGAATCGAAGCGCGGCGACCTTGCCATCGGCGAATCCGAATCCCGCGTGCTGGAGCACAAGCTGGCGATCCTGCTCGGCAAGGCGCCGGCCAGCCTGGAGATCCCGCAGATCAATGCCCTGGTGACCCCGCCGGACCTGCCGGGCACCGGCCTGCCGGCCGATCTGGTGCAGCGCCGTCCCGACCTTCGCCAGGCCTACTTCACGGTGCTGGCGGCGGATCGCCGCACCGCCGCCGCCATCGCCGATCGCTTCCCCAGCCTGACCCTGACCGCCCGCGTCGAGACGTCGGGCGAATATGTGCGCGACCTGTTCACCAACTGGCTGGGCTCGCTGGCGGCCGGCCTGGTGGCGCCGTTGTTCGATGCCGGCGAGCGGGCGGCCGAGGTCGAACGCACCCGCGCCGTCACCTCGGAAGCGCTCAACGATTACGGGACGGCGGTTCTGGAGGCGCTGGGCGAGGTCGAGGACGCGCTGGTCCAGGAGGCCAACCAGCGTCGCTACCTGACCAGCCTGGAGAGCCAGATCGAACTGGCCGACCAGGCGTTCCAGCGCATCCGCGACACCTACATCGGCGGCGCCGCCGATTACATCGAGGTTCTCAACGCCCTGCAGACCAGCCAGACCCTCGAGCGGACGTACCTGGAAGCGCAGCGTCAGCTGATCGAATACCGCGTCGACCTGTACCGGGCCCTGGGCGGCGGCTGGGAGATGAGCCGTCCCGAAGGCACCGGCGTCGCCGCCGAAACCGGCGAATCCGCCGATTTGCAACCCGTCGCCACGCAAGGGCGAAAAGGATGACACGCATGTCCACCGACACCCCGTCGACCCCGGTCAACCGGCAACCCGCCGCCCCCGACCCGCAACGGCCGCCCCACCGGTGGCGCCGGCTGATGGCCGCCGGCCTCAAGGTGGCGCTGCCGATCGCCCTGCTGGTCGGCGGCGGCGGCCTTGCCGTCGGCCTCATGGAGACCGGCCCGAAGGCGGCGCGCCAGGCGCCGACCCGCGAGGCCAAGCTGGTGGAGGTGACGCCGGTCCGCGTGGACCGCGCGACGGTGACGGTTCACGCCATGGGGACGGTCACGGCCGACCGCCAGGTCGATCTGCGCCCGCAGGTGGGCGGCCGGGTGAGCTGGGTCAGCGACGAGTTCATGCCGGGCGGCATCCTGGGAGCCGGCGACCCGCTGCTCAAAATCGATCCCAAGGATTTCGAGCTGGTGGTGCGCCAGAAGGCCGCCGCCCTGGCGACTGCCGAGAGCGACCTCAAGATCGAGCAGGGCCAGCAGTCGATCGCCAAGCGCGAATACGAACTGTTGGGCGAAACGATCAAGCCGGAGGACCGCGAGCTGGTGCTTCGCCAGCCGCAGCTGGCCACCGTCCAGGCCGCCGTCGATACCGCGAAATCGACCCTCGAACAGGCCAGGCTCGATCTGGCCCGCACCCACGTCACGGCACCGTTCAACGCCATCGTCCAGTCGCGCGACGTCAACCTGGGAACCCAGGTGTCGACGACGACCTCGCTGACCACGCTGGTCGGCACCGATGCCTACATGGTCGAAGTGGCGGTGCCGGTCGACCAGCTGAAATGGCTGCGCGTCCCGCAGAGGAACGGCGAGGCGGGATCGATCGTGCGCGTCTTCAACGAGGCCGCCTGGGGGGCCGAGGCGTACCGGTCGGGCCGCATCACCCGGCTGGCCAGCCAGCTCGAAAGCGAAGGGCGGATGGCGCAGCTTCTGGTCGCCGTGGACGACCCGCTGGCGCTTAAGGACGAGAACGCCGGCAAGCCGGTGCTTCTGATCGGCGCCTATGTGCGCACCGAGATCGAGGGCATCGAGGTCGGTCCGGTCGCCATCGTCGAGCGCAACCTGCTGCGTGACGGCAACAACGTGTGGCTCCTGGCGTCCGACGACACCCTGGAAATCCGCCCGGTCAGCCCGCTGTTCCGCGGTCGCGACACGGTACTGATCGACAAGGGGCTGGCGACCGGAGAGCGCATCGTCGCCACCGCCCTGGCGGCGCCGGTGCACGGCATGGCCCTGCGCGCCACGCCGCAGGCCGGCGGCACCCTGATCTCCCGCGCCGCCCCGGAAGGAACCTCGCGATGAACGTTCCCGGCGCCTCGCTGCTGCGCGGTCCCGTCGCCTGGATGGTCAACAACCGGGTGACGCCCAACCTGTTGATGCTGGTCCTGCTGCTGGGCGGCTTGTTCGTCGCCCTGCAGATCAAGCAGGAGGTTTTCCCCGAATTCGAGAGCGATACCGTCGAAATCACCGTTTCCTACCCGGGCGCCAGCCCGGAAGAGGTGGAGCGCGGCATCGTGCTGGCCGTCGAGGAGGCGGTGAGGGGAGAGGACGGGGTCAAGGAGGTTTCCTCGAAAGCCGCCGAGGACAAGGCGACGATCAGCGTCGAGCTTCTGGAGAACGCCGACAAGGAAAAAGCCTATCAGAACATCAAGCAGCAGGTGGACCGCATCACCACCCTGCCCGAGGATGCCGAACAGCCGAACGTGACCATGGCCGAGCACGTCCACGAGGTGGTGGCCGTTGAAATCTTCGGCGACGTCAGCGAATGGGCGCTTCGCGAAGTGGCCGAGCAGGTGAGGGACCGTCTGCTGGCGGACAAGGGGATCACCCAGGTCGATATGGTCGGAACCCGAGACTACGAGATCCATGTCGAAATCCCGCAGGCCAACCTGCGGGCCTATGGGCTGACGCTGGAGGGGATCGCCACCAAGATCGCCCGCACGGCGGTCGAGGTTCCCGGCGGCAGCGTCAAGACATCGGCCGGCGAGATCCTGTTGCGCGTCAAGGACCGCAAGGACTGGGCGCGGGATTTCGCCGACATCCCCGTCGTCACCACCACCGGCGGCGCGGTCCTGCGGCTGGCCGACATCGCCACCGTGCGCGACGATTTCACCGACAGCGATCAGATCGGCACCTACAACGGCAAGCGGGCCATCGGGCTGGACGTCAACCGCGTCGGCGACCAGACGCCGATCGGCGTTTCGGACGCCACCCGGCGGGTCCTCGCCGCGATCGAGGCCGACCTGCCGCAGGGCGTCGAGATCGTCGTCAACCGCGACCAGTCGGAAGTCTATCGCCAGCGCCTCGAACTGCTGCTGAAGAACGCCTTCATGGGGCTTGCCCTCGTCCTGGTGCTGCTGGGCATCTTCCTGGAAACCAAGCT
Source organism: Shumkonia mesophila (assembly GCF_026163695.1). Taxonomy (NCBI): domain Bacteria; kingdom Pseudomonadati; phylum Pseudomonadota; class Alphaproteobacteria; order Rhodospirillales; family Shumkoniaceae; genus Shumkonia; species Shumkonia mesophila. Next base: position 181,403 of record NZ_JAOTID010000010.1, read on the forward strand.
GGCCTTCTGGGTGACCATGGGCATCCCCGTCTCGTTCCTGGGGTCGTTCCTGTTCCTCTATCCGGCCGGGGTCTCGATCAACATGATCTCGACCTTCGCCTTCATCATCGCGCTTGGCATCGTGGTCGACGACGCCATCGTCGCCGGCGAGAACATCTATGAACGCCGGCAGAGCGGCATGAGTTACCTCGAGGCCGCGGTCCTTGGCGTGCGCGAGGTGTCGAGCCCGATCGCCTTCAGCATCCTGACCAACGTCATCACCTTCATTCCACTTTACTTCGTCCCCGGCGTCATGGGCCGGGTGTTCAGCGTCATTCCGGTGGTGGTGGTGGCCGTTTTCCTGGTGTCGTGGTTCGAGGCGGTGTTCATCCTGCCCGCCCACCTGGCCCATTCGCGCCCGCACACCGGGCGCCTCGGCACCTTTATCCACCGCGGGCAGGCCGCCGCCGACCGGCAGTTGCAGCGCTTCATCCAGGGCCTGTACCGGCCGACGCTCGGCATCTGCATCGCCCACCGCTACACGGTGGCCGCCACCGCCGCCGTGTTGCTGGCCGTGGTCATCGCCTATGCGGCGAGCGGCCGCATGGGCCTGGTCCTGATGCCGCGCACCGAATCCGACCAGTCGGTGGTGACCGCGGTGCTGCCGTACGGCAGTCCGCTTGCCTCGACCACGGCGGTGCGCGACCGCCTGGTCGGCACCGCCCAGAAGGTGGCGGCGGAAAACGGCGGCGAGCGGTTGATCAAGGGAATCTTCGCGACCATCGACGAAAACGAAGTGACGGTGCGGGCCTACCTGACCGACCCGGAGGTGCGGCCATTGAGCACTACCCGCATGACCGAGGCTTGGCGGACCGCCACCGGCACCTTCATCGGGCTGGAATCGCTGAAATTCGAATCCGACCGCGGGGGGCCCGGATCGGGAGCGGCGCTGACCGTCGAACTGACGCATCGGGACATCACCACCCTGAACGCCGCCGCGGTGACCCTGGCCGGACGACTGGCGGAGTTCCCGCAGGCCAAGGACATCGACGACGGTTCGGCCGCCGGCAAGCAGCAACTGGATTTCAAGCTGCTGCCGGAAGGCCAGAGCCTGGGACTGACCGCCTATGAAGTGGCGCGCCAGGTGCGCGGCGCCTTCTACGGCATCGAGGCCTTGCGCCAGCAGCGCGGCCGCAACGAAGTCAAGGTGATGGTTCGCCTGCCCGAGAACGAAAGGGTCAGCGAATACGGCGTCGAGCAGTTGTTGATCCGCGCGCCGAGCGGCCGCGACGTGCCCCTCATGCAGGTCGCCGAGGTGTCGCGGGGCCGCGCCTACATGGCCATCGAGCGGCGCAATGGCCAGCGCACGGTGACGGTGGAGGCCGACGTCGTGCCGAACGATCAGACCTCGCGCATCCAGGCGACGCTGACGGCCGAGATCCTGCCGGCCCTGCAGGCCGAGTATCCCGGCCTTGGCTACAGCTTCGAGGGACACCAGGCGGAAATCAGCGACAGCATGCAAAGCCTGATCGCCAGCTTCATCGTCGCGCTGATGGGCGTCTATGCGCTGCTGGCCATACCGTTCCGCAGCTACATTCAGCCGCTGATCGTCATGACGGCGATCCCGCTGGGCATCGTCGGGGCGGTTCTCGGCCATCTGATCATGGGCTACGGCCTTTCCATCAACAGCCTGATGGGCGTCGTCGCCCTGTCGGGCGTCGTCATCAACGATGCCCTCGTCATGATCGATTTCGCCAACAGCCGGTGCCGCGAAGGCGCCTCGCCCCTCGAAGGTATCATGCAGGCCGGCATCCGCCGGTTCCGACCGATCATGCTGACGACGCTGACCACCTTCGGCGGCCTCGCCCCCATGATCTTCGAAACCTCGCGCCAGGCGCGCTTCATGATCCCGATGGCGCTTTCCCTGGGCTACGGCATCCTGTTCGCCACCCTCATCACTTTGCTCTTGGTGCCGTGCCTTTACCTCATCAACGAGGATGTCACCGCGCTGTTCCGCTCGAACCCGCTGCCGGCGCGGACGGCCGACGGCGAGGCGCAGGCCGCCCCGCCGAGGCCCTAGGAAGATCGCCAAGACCGTGGAAGCGTTCCGGCGAGAGTCCTATAATCATTCGGCAAATCGTGCTTTCCGAAGCCGAGGAGGGCGTCAGGGATGGGTCGGATTTCCGTTTCGCTGCTGGCCGGCGTGGCCCTGCTGGCTTGCGGGTGCTCGAACCTCAGCCAGGAAGAGATCGGGACGGCCTCCGGGGCGGCCATGGGCATCCTGGTCGGGTCGTTGTTCGGGGACGGCGCCGGCAAGGTGGTGGCCATGACGGTGGGCGGCGTCGTCGGCGGGCTGGCCGGCAAGTCGATCGGCCGCGACCTCGACGAAGCCGACCGGCAAAAAGCGCGAACCGCGGCCTTCCGCGCCGCCAACGCCGAGACCGCCGAGCGGGTGGTGTGGGCAAGCGACGAGAAGGCCGGGATCGGGGGCTATGCGGAACCGGCCGGCAAGGCGGAAACCGCCAACGGCGACCTCTGCAAGGACGTGCGCAGCGTCTATGTGCTGGACGGCAAGGAGCAGTCCGAGACATCGCGGTTCTGTTTCCGGAACGGTCGATGGGAAGACGGCTGAGCGCGCTCGTCCTGGCGGCGGCCGGGCTGTTTTTCGCCATCCCGGCCGGCGCCGCCGGCCTCGAGGTGGTGGACCGCGGGGCCGGACGCGTCATCCTGCTCGCCGGAACCATCCAGCGATCGGACGTGGCCGCCGTCACGGCGCTGCTGGAAAATCCAGCGCCGGTGCGCGAGGTACGCTTCGATTCCCGAGGCGGCAGCCTGGAGGCCGGCATCGAGATCGGCGAGACGATCCGGGCCCGCCGGCTGGCGACCCGTGTTACCGCCGGCTCCGTTTGCGCCAGCGCCTGCGTCTACGCTTTCCTGGGCGGCATGATCCGCGCGGTGGACGGCGGCGGCCGGATCGGCATTCACATGGCCTCGGCCGCCTTCAACGACGCCTATATCGAAGCCGTCAAGGGCGTGCTCAGGGATGCCGCCAGCGGCGGCGTGGACGACAAGGTGCGCACGATCATCCTCCTCAACGAGCAGTTTTCCGCCATCGCGGCCCGCCGTCAGGCCCGCTACCTGGTCCAGATGGGGGTGTCCCTTCGCCTGCTCGACCCGGTCTTCGATACCTCGCATCTCGACATCCACTGGCTGACGCCGTTCGAGCTCGGGGACTACAACGTCGTCAACTGAGGCCGCAGTCTGTTTCAGTCTGTAACAGGCTGGACACACACCGTTACCAATTTGCCATCCCTCGTCATCGTCCAGAAACCGGCGCGGCGTAGTCTGACCGGGTAAAGACTCGCGGTCAGGTTTGGACATCCGGAATTGGCATGATGCGGAAGCGGAATCTGTTGATCGTTGACGACGAATTTCTGCTTCGTCAGTCCCTGGCAAGCCGGTTGGCGGATCAGGGATACCGTTGCGTCGAGGCGGAGGACGGCGAACAGGCGCTGGAACGCTTCGCCGCCTGTCCCGACATCGCGATTGTGCTGGTTGACATCCGGATGCCCCGGATGTCCGGCCTCGAACTGGTCGCCGCGCTCCGCCGGCAACGCGGCCGCGACGTCGAGGTAATCGTCATGACCGGCTACGGCGGCGTGGACGAGGCGGTGGATGCGCTGCGCCTGGGAGCCAGCGACTTCATCGTCAAGCCGTTCGCCTTCGCCGATCTTCTGGCCGCCGTCCGCAAATGCGAGGAGACCATTGCCGCGCGGGAAGGCGAACGGCAAAGCCGCGCTGAACTCGAGGAGTGGATCGCGGCCAAGTCCACGCGGGTGCGGCAACTGGTCGAGGAAATCGACGTCGCCCAGGTCGCCACGGTCGAAACCCTGGCCATCGCCGCCGAACATCGCGATGACGACACCGGCATCCACATCCGCCGCATCGGCGAATATGCCGCCGTCATCGCCGACGTTCTCGGCTGGCCGAAATCCCGCATCCACATCCTGCGGCTGGCCGCCATGCTGCACGACGTCGGCAAGATCGGGGTGCCGGATGCCATTCTTCTGAAGCCGGGGCCGCTGACGGCGGAGGAATACCGCCTCATGCAGGCGCACACCGAGATCGGCTATCGGATCACCAGCCAGTCGACCAGCGACCTGATGCGCTGCGCCGCCGAAATCGCACGCTCCCATCACGAACGATGGGACGGCAGCGGCTATCCCCGCGGTCTGGTGGGGCGGGCCATTCCGCCGGAAGCCCGCATCGTCGGCTTGTGCGACGTCTACGACGCCCTGCGCTCGGTTCGCCCCTACAAGCCCGCCCTGGATCACACGACGGCGTTCGGCATCATCGTCGAAGGGGATGGACGTACCGCTCCCGGGCACTTCGATCCCGAGATTCTCGAGGTCTTCAAGAGCCATGCGGACGTCATCGGCGGGATTTTCGCGGCATCGAACGCCGCCTGGGCGATGGAGGGTCTCGCCAGACCGGAAATGCCGTTGGTGGGTGGCGGCAATCGCGAACGAAAGGCAGGATTCATGCGATCCGACGACGCGAAAAAGCCATCCGGTCCGATATAGGGCGGGGACATGGCCGGAAAGCCACCCCCGTCGTCCCTTTGGCGTCGCCTGTGCCGCAGGCTGGGCACCCTTCGTGGCACGACGCCGGCGGCCGGAAGGGGTGGGGGCGTGCCCCGCAACGGCACCGGCGATTGCGACCGGATCGCCGAGGACCTGAAGGCCAGCGAGCGGCGTTACCGAGATCTCATCGAGGGCTCGATCCAGGGCATCCTCGTTCATCGCGACTTCAAACCGCTGTTCGTCAATCGCGCCTGCGCCGAAAGTCTGGGCTACGACACGCCAGAAGAGGTGCTGAAGCTGGGCTCGCTGAGCAAGGTGCTGCCTCCCCACGAGCGCAAGCGGGCCCGCGATTTCGCCAATGCCCGGATGCGCGGCGAAACGATGTCCTCGCGCTACGAACTGCAGGCCCTGCGCAAGGACGGCTCGCTGATCTGGATCGAACTGTGCCCCAGCGTCGTCAACTGGGACGGCAAGCCGGCCATCCAGGTCGCGCTGATCGACATCAGCGAGCGCAAGCGCGCCGAAGCCGATCTCCGGCAGGCGCAGGCCAGTCTCGAGGCGATGGTTGCCCAGCGGACGCGCGACCTCGAGGCCGAGGCCGCCGGCCGCAAGCGGGCCGAGGTGTCGCAAAAGGACAGCGAGGCGAAGTACCGAAACCTGGTCGACAACATGGAGGACGGCGTCTTTCTGATCGAGGACGGCGCCCTGGTCTTCGCCAACCGCAGCCTCGCCGGCCGGCTTGGCTACACCGTCGAGGAGATGACCGGCCGGCCGATTCCCGATTTTCTGATGCCGGACAGCCGGACGGCGACGATGGACCTTTACCGGCGGCGGGTCGCCGGCGAGGCCGTGCCATCGCGATACGAGGTCAATCTCCTGCATAGGGACGGCCGGAGCGGCGTCCCCGTCCTCCTCGCCCTGGTGCGCATCGAAGGCGCGAATGGGAAGGTGGCCGTACTCGGCACCGCCCGCGACGTCAGCGAACGCAAGCGGACCGAGGAGGCTCTGCACGAGAGCGAGGAACGCTTCAGGGCCCTGCTCGGCAACTCGCCACAGTCGCTCACCCTCAAGGATGCCGAGGGACGCTATCTACTGGTCAATCCGGAATGGGAACGCCAGCACGCCATCTCGGCGAATGCCGCCTTCGGCCGAACGTCGCAAGAGGTGTTCGGAGAGGAGACCGGCGAAAGCCTGGCCGGCCCCGAACGCGAGGTGATCGCCACCGGCGAAACGCGGACCTTCGAGGCCACCGTTCTGCTGCCCGACGGACGGCGGCGAACCCGCCTCATCACCAAGTTTCCGGTGCGCGATCAAAGCGGCGTCGTCACCCGGACCGGCACCGTCGGCATGGACATTACCGACCGCAAATGCATGGAAAGGAAGATCCTCGAAAGCGAGGAACGCTTCCGCGAATTCGCCGAATCGAGTTCGGATTGGCTGTGGGAAGACGACGCCGAATCGCGCATCACCTTCGTCTCGGACAGGATCACGGATCTGCTGGGCGTCGAGCCGGCCATGGTGGTCGGGCGGCTGCGGCAGGACTTCGCGGTGCCCGGCCAGGATCTCGTCTGGCGGGATTTCGAGAAGACGATCCGCGCCCGCCGGCCTCTCCGGGATTTCCGCTACGAGATCGCGGACCGCCATGGCCGGCACCGGTGGCTGAGCATCAGCGGCAAGCCCCGGCACTCGGCGACGGGCGAATTTCTGGGCTATCGCGGAACCGGCACCGACATCACCGAAAAGACGCTGGCGCTGCATCGTGAAGCCCAGGTGCGGGAACGTTTCCTGGCGGCCATCGAGACGGTCCCCGTTTCCGTCGCGCTGTTCGACGAGGAGGATCGGCTGGTGGTCGCCAACGAACGCTTCCGCGTCGGCCTGGCCGCCGCCAGGAAACTGCGGCCCGCCATGACCTTCGAGGAAATCCTGCGGGCGGAAATCAGGGCCGGCGTCATCGTCGAGGCGCAAGAGGACGGCGAGGGATGGCTCCGCCGGCGGCTGGAGCGTCATCGCAATCCCGCCGGCAATTTCGAGGTTCACCGGTCCAACGGATGGTTCCAGGTCCGGGAACATCGAACCGGGGACGGCTATACCCTGGTGGTCGTCCACGACATCACCGACCAGAAAAAGGCCGAGCAGGGCCTGCTCGCCGCCCGCGACGATCTGGAGGCGCGGGTCCGCGAGCGGACCCAGGCCCTGGAGCAACAGATCGTCGAACGCCAGTACGCCGAGCAGGCCCTTCAGCAGGCCAATCAGGAACTGGAGAAGCGCGTCGAGGAACGAACCCACCACCTGCTGGGCGAAATCGCCGAGCGCAAAAAACTGGAAGCCCAGTTCCTCCAGGCCCAGAAAATGGAGGCGATCGGCCAATTGGCCGGCGGAATCGCCCATGATTTCAACAACCTGCTGACGGTCATCCAGGGCAACTTGAGTTGGCTGAAGGACAAGATCCGGACCGACGACGACAAGGCCGCGCAGTTGATGAGCATGGCCCTCGAGGCAGCGCGCCGGGCCGGGGAACTGACCCACCGGATGCTGGCCTTCTCGCGCCGCCAGGATCTCCGGCCGGAACGGATCGACCTGCCGCGCATCCTGGAGAACATCGCCCCCCTTGCCGCCCACGCGCTGAGCGAATCGGTGCGCCTCGAGGTCAAGGCGAGCGGGACTCTGTGGCCGGTGACGGTCGACCCGCACCAGTTGGAAAGCGCCATCCTCAACATCGCCATCAATTCCCGCGACGCCATGCCGAACGGCGGCAGCTTTGTCCTGGCGGCTGAAAACCGGCTGGTCGACGCTTCGCAGGCCGACCGGCACGACAATGTGGCCCCCGGGGATTATGTCTGCCTGGCGATGAGCGATACGGGAATCGGCATGCCGCCCGAGGTTCTGGCCCGGGCGTTCGACCCGTTCTTCACCACCAAGGAGGTCGGCAAGGGAAGCGGGCTTGGCCTCAGCATGGTGTTCGGCTTCGTGAAGCAGTCGGAAGGGTTCGTCGAAATCGCCAGCCAACCGGGGAAGGGGACGACGGTCGAGCTTTACCTTCCGCGCTGCCGGCAGGAAACGTCGTCGCGGCCGGCAGCCACGACATCGGCCGCGGCGGCGAAGGTCCCGGCCGGCGGCCTGACCGTGCTGGTGGTCGAGGACGATCCCCTGGTGCGGGGCGTCGCCCTCGAATACCTGAAGATGGCGGGTTTCAAGCCGATCCCCGCCGACGACGGAAATTCCGCCCTTCGGGTGATGGAAAGCACCGCGCCGGTCGACCTGGTGCTTTCCGACATCATCATGCCGGGCGGGATGAGCGGCCTCGATTTGGCCGAAATCGTCCGCCGGCGATGGCCGGAAACGGCCATCGTGCTGATGTCCGGCTATTCCTACGACGAGTTCTCGCGCCGCGGCATCAATCCGGAAGCCATCGGCCTGCTGCGCAAGCCGTTCACCAAGCATGAACTCTTGCGGAAGATCGAGGACGCCATTTCGGAAGGCGCGGCCGGGAACTAGCCGGCCCCACGCAAGAGAATCAGCGGGCGGCGTAACCGCTGATTTCACACTGTGAAAGACTTTCATCCATGATGGCGTGACCGCGCCCCCCGGGACAACTTCCACATTGCGAAAAATCTTCCGTGTCCACCCGCACCAGTCCTGTCATTGAAGGTTGTAAGCGGCGGCGGAGTCCTCGCTGTTGGTTATGTAATGACCAATAACGCCGGCGGGTAAAGATGAAGAATGTGATCACTGTCGGTTTTCCCGCGATCTAAATTGGCAACTACTTGAATCACTATTGGGTTGCGCGACATATACAGAAGCCGAAATTTCCATAAGATATTTATGATTTGAAAGATAATTATAAGTTATACATTTTAATGGCACACTTATGGCACGAAAATTACCGTCAATATAATTTTCGGAAATACGTTGCCCAAAAACCGATAAATTATTAGAATTATTCCACACAACCGGGATTGAAGATTCCGATTGTTTTTTAATGTTTCCAATCCGTATAGTGTTGTTGTGGACGCGTGCGGCGACCCCCGGAAACAGGACCGCCGCCGCGCGTCCCGCAATAAAGACACAGTGAGTGGAGGTCACGTAATGAAAAACGCTTCTCGTCGTGAATTTCTGAAAACGACGACCAAGGCCGGTGTCGCCGCCGCCGCCGTCGCCACGGTCAGCATGCCCCACGTTGCGGGCGCGCAAGCCAAGACCCGTGAACTGAAGATCCAGTCGTCGTGGGCAGCCGGCACCCCCGGCTACAAGGCGTTCGAGGTATGGTGCAAGAACATGGCCGAGGTCACCAGCGGTGAAATCGACCTCAAGCCGTTCCCGGAAAGCGCCGTCGCGGGTGACGCGGTGGTGTTCGACGCCGTGCGCAATGGCGTGCTCGACGGCCAGAACATCTTCTGGACCCGTTGGCCGAGCCGCATGCCGGCCTCCGTGTTCATGACCGGCTTCCCGTTGGGCCCGGCATCGCCGGCCGTGTGGGACGTGGCGTATTATTCCCATGGCATGATCGATCTCGCCCGCGAACTGTATGCCAAGAATGGCCTCTATTTCGTCGGCAACGTCCACAGCGACGCCAACTTCCTGCATTCGAAACTGCCGGTCAAATCCCTTGCCGACTTTAAGGGCAAGAAGATGCGCTTCCCCGGCGGCATCATCGCCGAAACCTTCGCGGCCCTCGGCGTCAGCACCACCCTGCTGCCGGGCTCGGACGTCTATCCGGCGCTCGAGAAGAACATCATCGACGCGACCGACTGGGTCGGCCCCGCCGTGAACTTCGCGCAGGGCTTCCACCAGGTCACCAAGTACATCGTCATCGGCCCGAAGCAGGCTCCTTCTCTCCATCAGTCGGTCGACCCGATGGACATCGCCTTCAGCCTGCGGGTGTGGCAGTCCCTTTCGCCGAAGGTGCAGAAGATCATCGAAGCGGAAACGGCGAGATATTCGCTGGTCCACTACACCACGATGATGAAGGCTGACGGCGAATCTTGGGCGAAGTACAAGGCCGCCGGCAACGAAGTCATCTATCTGCCGGAAAGCGACCTTGAAGTCTTCAAGAAGGCAGCGATTCCGCTGTGGTTCAAGTGGGCCAACAAGGACAAGGACGCCGGCCGCGCGCTGAAGATCATCCTTGAGACGTCGCAGGACCCGGCCTTCAACCTGATCGACCCGAAGGACCTCGAGGGCTTCGAGATCAAACAGTAAAACGACCAAATAAAAAAACGCCCAATGTGAGGGCGAGTGTTGGGATGGCCAAACGTCGGCCATCCCAATCGCTATCTGACTGACCGAAAAGAAAGCGAGTTTACAAAATGAACATGAGCGGGGAATTTGACCGTATCGGATTCGTCCTGCCGCACTGGGCGTTCTGGGGCCTGATGATCGTGTTTCCGATCGTCTTCATGGTTCTGGCCCGCATGCGGGCAGCGGCCGATGCGGCTTTGAAGGCGAAAGATCAGGTCGTCCTTACCGAAGACATCGAGGACGACGCCAAGAAAGTGGCTTGGGTGCCGCCCGGCAATTGGTATACGCGGCTGGTCGATCCGTTGGCCCTGAATGTCGGGATGTTCGTGTGCCTGTGGACCGTCGTCGGCGTCTTGAACTATGTGTTCGAAGTGATCTCGCGGTATGCCTTCAACGCGCCGACCAACTGGGTCCATGAAGCTTCGTTCATGATGTTCGGCGTCATGTACACCCTGGGCGGCGCCGCCCTGTTCCTGGCCGATGGCCACGTCCGCGTCGACGTCTTCTACACCAAGTGGAGCCGTCGCGGCCGGGCCGGAGCCGATATCGTCACCTCGGTCCTGTCCGCCATTTTCCTGTTTTCCATCTTCATCACCGGCTGGCTGTTCTGGGCCCAGGGCCTCGATCAGAACCTCCTGCCGAGCTGGCTCGCCATGGGCTACAACATGGATATTTCGCAGTCGGAATGGCAGGTTGCCTATTGGCCGATAAAGTTCGCCATCCCGTTCGGCGCTTTCCTCGTCATCCTGATCCTGATCAGCCGCTTCGTGAAGGATATCCAAACCTTCCGGCACTTCTCGGAGGTGGATAATGCAAACTAATGCTGGAGTAGGCACAATGCCTTCCCGTAGCCTGTTGCCGACCACGCGCTTCGGCTGGTTCATCACCATTTCATTCGCCATTTTCGCCTTTGTCGTCGGCGTCGAGTTCCTGAACGCCCTGTTCGTCGGCTTTGGCGAAGAGCCGATCCTTTTCACCTTCCAGGGCAGCCTGGCGGGCATTCCCATCGGCTGGCTGTCGATCGCCATGTTCGGCACCCTGCTGATGGTGTTGAGCGCCGGCATGCCGCTTTCCTTCGGCACCGGCGCGCTGACCGTCATCTTCATGTACACGGTCGGCGACAAGTTCCTGATCAACATCATTCCGTCCCGCATCTTCCCGATGATGACCGACTATCAGCTGTCGGCCATTCCGCTGTTCATCTTCATGGCGGCGATGCTGGAGCGGGCCGGCTTGATCGACGAGATGTTCACCGTCGTCTACAAGTGGATGGGCGGCCTGCGCGGCGGCCTGGCGGCGGCGACGATTTTCGCCTGCACGATTCTCGCGGCCATGGTCGGCATCGTCGGCGCCGCCGTGGTGACCATGGGCATGATCGCGCTGCCTGCCATGTTGGGGCGCAAGTACGATCCCAAGCTGGCCTTGGGATCGATCATGGCCGGCGGCACGTTGGGCATCCTGATCCCACCCTCGATCCTGGCCATCATTTACGCGGTGGTGGCCCAGACCTCGGTGGGCGAGCTCTATATCGGCGCCGTCATTCCCGGGCTTCTGTTGTCCGGTCTCTACATGGCCTACTCGCTGATCCGCTGCTACATCAACCCGGCCCTCGGCCCGGCGTTGCCGAAGGAAGAGCGGCTCAGCATGAAGGAAAAGCTTCTTCTGCTGCGCGATATGATCGCGCCGATCATTCTCATCGTCCTGGTGCTCGGCCTGATCTTCACCGGCGCCGCGACCCCGGTGGAAGCGGCGGGCGTCGGCAGCTTCGGCGCCATGGTGGTGGCCGCGCTGCACCGGCGGCTGACGTTCAAGGCGGTCGGCGAAGCCTGCTTCATCTGCTTGAAGAACTCGGCCCTCGTTCTCTGGATCATGTTCGGGGCGTCGATTTTCGTCGCCTTCTACGTGCTCCAGGGCGGCGGCAAGTTCGTGGCCGACATGATCCTCGGCACCGGCCTGCCGCCCTATGGCATCCTCATGCTGATGATGGTCATCCTGATCTTCCTCGGCATGTTCCTGGACTGGGTGGGCATCGTGCTGCTCGCCGTGCCGATCTTCGTGCCGATCGTGGTCTCGCTGCCGTTCGACGGCCTGTTCGGCCTGCCCGGCGTAGAGCCGGCCAGGGTCGCGATCTGGTTCGGCGTGGTTTATCTGGTGAACATGCAGATGAGCTTCATCTCGCCACCCTATGGACCAGCCTTGTTCTACATACGAGGAGTGACGCCCAGGGAGATCCCGACCTCGGCGATCTTCTCGGCATCCTTGCCGTTCCTTTTCCTGCAGGCAGTCGGGTTGTCGATGTGCATCATCTTCCCCGAACTGACGCTCTACCTGCCGAGGCTTGCCTTCGGCAATTGACGGCCGGAGCGGGGGAGGCGAACCCGTAAGGGCTTCGCCCCTCCGAGCCTGTTGCGAACCGAAAAAAGCGCACCTCCGGCTTCCGGGGGTGCGTTTTTTTTGGGGCCGGTTGCACGCATTCTCCGGCCGCTCCCGCTTCCCGTTTCCCGGGGCGATGGTTTATCCCCTGTATCACTTCGCGCCACCGGCCCTCGCGCGCGCCGGCCTTGTGCCAAAAAGAGTGTTGATCAGGGACGAATAAGCCATATAACATCCGTTTACCGCTGGTAGGGCCAATTTCCCCCGCGAGCGGACAGGGAGCAAGGATTCCTTCAAACGGGGAATCCCTCAAAAAAAAGCGCATACGAGCCATTCGCAGACATGACCCGCTTCTCTGACTCTTATTGTGTCCGGGCCGGAACGACGCCAGAACCCGGTTCCGGCCGGTGCGCTCGTGCGTTCTGGCATCCCCTTCAGTTACGCCAACATCACAAAGGGAGGAGCATATGAAACTCCGTCACCTACTCGCGTTTGCCGGCCTGGCCGTCGCCGTCGCCTTGACGGGTACCGTCCAAGCCGCCGAGAAGCTGAAGTTCGCGCACGTCTACGAAACCAGCGAGTCCTATCACACCTGGGCCCTGTGGGCCGCCGACGAGATCAAGAAGCGCTCCGCCGGCAAGTACGAGATGGAAGTCTTCCCGGCCTCGTCGCTGGGCAAGGAGACGGACATCAACGAAGGCCTGGGGCTGGGCACGGTCGACGCCATCTGGACCGGCTTCCAGTTCGCCGGCCGCTCCTATGGCCCGATGTCGATCAGCGGGTATCCCTATGTCTACCGCTCGGTCGACCATTGGAAGAAGTTCCTGAAGAGCGACCTCTTCAAGGATCTCGCCGACGGCTACATGAAGGCCAGCGGCAACAAGGCGATCACCGCCACCTATTACGGCCAGCGTCATGTCACCTCCAAGAAGCCGGTCCGCACGCCCGCCGACATGAAGGGCGTCAAGATCCGCGTTCCCGACGCCCCGGCCTACACCGCCTTCCCGAAAGCCACCGGCGCCAATCCGACGCCGATCGCCTTCGCCGAGGTCTATCTGGCGCTGCAGCAGGGCGTCGTCGACGCGCAGGAAAACCCGCTGCCGACCATCCAGGCCAAGAAGTTCTATGAGGTTCAGAAGTACATCAACCTCACCGGCCACATCACCGACAGCCTGCTCGCCATCATCGGCGGGCCGCGGTGGCAGAAGCTGAACGATGCCGAGAAGAAGATGTTCTCGGAGGTGTTCACCGAAGCCGCTGCCGGCTGCACGGCCGACATCGAGAAGAAGGAGAAGGACCTCGTCGCCTGGTTCGAGAGCCAGGGCAACATCGTGACCAAGGACGTCGACGTTGCCGCCATGCAGAAGGCGACCGCCGCCTTCTATGACGCCAACCCGAAAGACGTGCCGTGGCCCAAGGAGGTCTGGGACCGCCTGCAGGCGATCAAGTAGTCGCGTAAACATCCACGTCTAAAGCGAACGGGGTGAAGATGTCCGAGTCAAGCCGCGACACCGCCGCCATGGTTGACGTCGAACACGAACTCGACGCGCCGATCAATTGGCGGGAAATCGGGCCCGAGGACTACGTCGTCTTCGTAATCTTTTGGATCTTGGCTCTGGACATCTTCGCCCAGTTCTTCACCCGTTACGTCCTCAACGATTCGCTGGCCTGGACCGAGGAGATCGCCCGCTATCTCCTTATCGGCGTCACCTTCGTCGGTTCCATCACGGCGGTGCGCAAGAACAGCCACATCATGGTGGAATTCCTGTTCCGCTTCATCCCGCCGCGCCTCGGAAGCCTGCTCATCTATATCGGCGACGTCGGCAAGATCGCCTTCTTCGCCTATACGTCCTGGGCCTGTTACAATCTGGCCGGGAAAACCCTCCAGATGATGGTATCCCTCGAACTGCCGAAAAGCTGGATGTACTACATGATCAGCGTTTGCCTGGCCGCCATGGCCATCCGCGCCGTGCAAGTCCTGCTCCGCCACATCCGCCAAGGCGGCAGCCAGATCAGCCTTGACCACGCGCGCCACGTCCAGAAGGGCTAGGGGGTCCCGATGTCAACGCGCCTCGGAACCAAGCTTAACGGGTTTCTTGTGGTCATCGCCGCAGCCTGCACGGTGGCGCTGGCGGTGAACGGCGACGACGTGGCCTTCCTTTTCGCGACGATGTTCCTGTTTTTGGTTACCGGAGTGCCGGTGGCGCTTGCGCTGGCCGGCTCGTCGCTGCTGTTCGTCCTGGTCACCGGCCAGGTGCCGGATCTCGTGGTCATCCATCGCATGGTCAACGGCGTCGACAGTTTCCCGCTGCTGGCCGTGCCCTTCTTCATCCTGGCCGGATCGCTGATGAACGCGGTCGGCATCACGGATCGCATCTTCGCCTTCGCCATCGCCTGCGTCGGCTGGATGCACGGCGGCCTCGGCCACGTCAACGTCGGCGCCTCGGTGATTTTCGCCGGCATGTCGGGCGCTGCCGTCGCCGATGCCGGGGGACTGGGCATCATCGAGATCAAGGCCATGCGCGATGCCGGCTACGATGCTGACTTTTCGGTCGGCGTCACCGCCGCGTCGTCAACCATCGGCCCCATCATCCCGCCCTCGCTGCCCATGGTCATCTATGGCGTGATGGCTTCGACGTCCATTGGCCAATTGTTTGCCGCCGGTTTCATTCCCGGCCTGCTGATGGCGGCGGCCCTGATGCTGATGGTGGGTTGGTTCGCCCACAAGCGCAACTATCCGCGCGACGCGGCGTTTTCGGCCAGTGTGCTGTGGCGGACCTTCAAGCGCGCCTTCATGTCGTTGATGACGCCGGTCATCATCGTCGGCGGCATCCTGACCGGCGCCTTCACGCCGACCGAAGCGGCGGCGGCGGCGGTGGCCTGGGCGCTGTTCCTCGGTCTGGTATGGTATCGCACCCTCAATTTCCGGCGCTTCGTCCGGGTGTCGTCCGAAACCATCGAAACGACGGCGATCATCATGCTGATCGTCGCCGGCGCCTCGATCTTCGCCTGGATCCTCACCAGCAACAGGGTCACCGAGCATTTCGTCAGCCTGATCACCGGCCTGACCGACAATCCGCTGCTGGTCCTGCTGATCTTCAACGTCATCCTGTTCGTCGTCGGCTTCTTCATGGAGACGATCGCCGCCATCACCATCCTGGTGCCGGTCATGCTGCCGGTCATCACGCAGGTCGGCATCGACCCCGTGCATTTCGGCGTCGTCATGGTGCTGAACCTGATGATCGGCCTGCTGACGCCGCCGGTGGGCATGGTTCTTTACGTGCTGTCCAGGGTGTCGGGCGTGTCGTTCGAACGCTGCACCCAGGCAACCTTGCCGTTCCTCATTCCGCTGGTGGCGGTATTGGGGCTGATTACCTTCATTCCCGGCTTCTCGCTCTGGCTGCCGACCCTGATTTACCGCTAGGCGGCCCTGAGCCTAGAATGGCGGGGCAGGGGGCGGCCCCTGTCCGCGGCATGACAAGGGGAGGAACGGATGTACGGCAGGAACAGGCTTCGCGAACGCCTTGAGGCGGGGGAAACCTCGGTTGGCTGCTGGATCCACATGTGCAGCCCGATCGGCGCCGAGGTGGTGGCGTTGGCCGGCTTCGACATGGTGGTGCTGGATCACGAACACGGCCCCAGCGACTTCCTGAACACCATTTCCCTCATGCAGGCGATCTCGGCGACGCCGGCCACCCCCGTCGTGCGGGTGCCCTGGAACGACGCCGTCTACATCAAGCGGGCGCTGGACATCGGGGCGCGCGGCATCGTCATTCCCAGCGTCGATAACGCCTCGCAGGCCAAGGCCGCCGTCGCCGCCTGCCGCTATCCGCCGGACGGCATCCGCGGCTCGGCCTACGGCCTGGTCCGCGCGTCCGACTACGGCTTCCAGGCCGAACGCTACGTCGCCGACCTGCCGGCCGGCCTGCTGGTGATGTGCCAGATCGAGAGCGTGACGGCGGTCGGCAATATCGAGGAGATCGCCGCCGTCGAGGGCGTCGACGTCCTGTTCGTGGGACCGGTCGACCTGTCGGCCAGCATGGGAATCATGGGCAAGACGCAAGCTCCCGAGTTCATCGAAATGCGAAGCCGCGCCGAAAAGGCCATCAAGGCCGCCGGCAAGTGGATGGGGGGATTGGCTGTGGCCGGCGATTCCGTGCCGGCCATGCGCGATCGCGGCTACGACATCGTCACCGGCGTTTCCGACATCTCGCTGCTGCGCGACGCCGCGGTGGCCCACCTGCGCGCCCTCGGCCGCTGATCCGGGCCGGGCGCCGGCCTAAGCGCAGAAAATCGCTCGTTCGCGGGCGACTTCGGCGGCGATGAAGTCGGCGACCACCGAAACGCGCCGGATGGCGCTCAGATCCTCGTGCACCACGGTCCAATAGCTGCGGGTGATGGAATAGTCCGGCAGCAGCGGTACCAGGTTGTCGTCCCGTCTGGCGATGAAGGTATGCAGGATGCCGATGCCGGCGCCGGCCCGCACCGCCTCGGTCTGGCCGATGGCGCTCGAGATCTCGATATCCGCCCGCCAGTCCTTGACCAGTTCGCGGGCGAAATTGAGGGACGAGGAAAACAGCAAGTCGTCGACGTAGCCGACCCGGACGTGCCCCTTGAGGTCGTCCAGCGAGGCCGGCGTGCCAGCCCGCTCAAGATAGCTTTTGGCGGCATAGAGGCCGAGCGTGTAGTCGGTCAGCTTGCGGGCGATCAGGCGGCCTTCCTCGGGATGGGCCAGCGCGATGGCGATGTCGGCCTCGCGCCGGGACAGCGAGAACGTCCGCGGCACCGGCACCAGCTGGATCATCAGGCCCGGGTAGCGGGCCTTGAGCCGACCCAGGCGCGGCGCCAGAAAGGCGACGCCGAAACCGTCGGGCGCCCCCACCCGGACCGCGCCTTCGATGGCCAGGTCGGTGTGACCGATGTCGGCGTAAGCGGCCAGCATCGCCGATTCCACCCGTTCGGCATAGGCCAGCAGCCGCTCGCCCTCCTCGGTCAGGTCGCAGCCGTTCGGCCGGCGGGCGAACAGTTTGACCTGCAAGGCCTTTTCAAAGGCGCCGAGCCGCCTGGCCACCGTCGCGTGGTTCAGCCGGAGGTGCCGGGCGGCGCCCAGGATCTGGCCGGTCCGCGCGATGGCCAGGAAAATGCGGATATTGTCCCAGTCCATGGTTGCTCTACAATTTTTGCACAACGGATGGCGATTTGATCCTATTGATCATTCTTTATTGTAACGCGATCATACGGGCAGAGAAAGGCGGAGACTCGCATTCGGATGAGTCGGTCGCCATGTGTTTTTTGCCGGGAAAAGAATGAGGATTCAAGCCATGGACGCGCCGACGATCAACAAGCCGAAGAAGACCGAGATCGGCATTTCGAAGCTGCGCAATTACGTGAATGGCGAATGGGTGACGCCGAAGGACTGCAAGTGGCGGGAAATCGAGAATCCCTCGACGGGCGAGATGATCGCCGAGTTCCCGCTGACCTCCTCGGCCGACGCCTACGCGGCGATCGCCGCGGCGAAGGCGGCCTTCCCGGCCTGGGCGGCGACGCCGGCGGATCGCCGGACGGCGCCGATGTTCCGGTTGCGCGACCTGATCGTCGCCAACACGGAAAAGATCGCCCGCGTGCTCGTCGAGGAGATGGGCAAGTCGCTGCCCGACGCGCGGGCCGAACTGAAGCGCGCCCAGGAGAACATCGAAGTGGCCTGCGGCATGCCCGTTTTGCAGCAGGGCGACAAGATGATCGGCGCCTCGTACGGCATCGACGGCGAGGTGATAAAGCTGCCGATGGGCGTCTTCGGCATGATTTCGCCGTTCAACTTCCCGGCGATGATTCCCTTCTGGTTCATGCCCTACGCGGTGGCCGCCGGCAACACCTACGTGATCAAGCCGTCGAGTCAGGTCCCCTGCACCATGCAGATCATCGGCGAGTACATTCACGCCGCCGGCTTCCCGAAGGGGGTGATCAACATCGTCAACGGCAGCCACGACGTGTCGGACGCCCTGATCGAGAGCCCCGACGTCGTCGGCATCTCGCTGGTCGGCTCGACCCGCTTCTGCAAGGAATTGGCGGTGCGCTGCGCCGGGAAGGGCAAGCGCTTCCAGGCCATGGGCAGCGCCAAGAACCATCTGGTGGTGATGCCCGACGCCAAGGTCGACGACGTCATCCGCAACATGATCACCTCGGGCTACGGCTGCGCCGGCCAGCGCTGCATGGCCTCCTCGGTCATCGTCTGCGTCGGCGATGACATGTACAAGACCGTCTGCGACAAGTTCGTCGCCGCCTCGAAGGAGGTCGTCACCTGCGATCCGCTCGACCCCAAGGTGGCCGGCGAGGGCATGGTGATGGGGCCGGTCATCTCGAAGAAGGCCAAGGACTTCATCCTTCAGATGATCGAGACCGGCGTCAAGGAAGGGGCCACGCTGGCCCTGGACGGACGCAACCTCAAGGTTCCCGGCCGCGAGAACGGGCACTTCATCGGCACCACGGTGTTCACCGACGTCAAGCCCGGCATGGAGATCCACAAGATCGAGATCTTCGGCCCGGTGCAGTGCATCATGAAGGTGAACAGCCTGGACGAGGCCATCAAGATCATCAACGAGCACGAGTACGGCAACGGCGCCTCGATCTATACGCAGAACGGTTGGTACGCCCGGCGCTTCAAGCTGGAAGTCACCTGCGGCATGATCGGCGTCAACGTCGGCATCCCGGCGCCGGTCGCCTTCCTGCCGTTCGGCGGCCTCAAGGCCTCGCAGTTCGCCGACATCAAGGCGCAGGGCAAGGCCGTCATCGACTTCTTCACCGAGGACAAGATCATCACCGAACGGTATTGGCCCGAAAACTAGAGCGTTATCCGATCACTCGCGGTCATATCCGGCAGCGGCGAAGTAGTTTTCGCATTCAGTCGGCGTGAATGTA